>DASVED010000021.1:0-29228 GCA_036380775.1 Actinomycetes bacterium | reverse complement strand
CCTGGCCAGCTGCGACATCGAGCGAACACCTCCTCGAGCTCTTCGCGGGGGACGCCCATGCGTAGAGCCGAGTCGAACGCCGCCACGGCACACTCGAACCGGTTGGTGTCGCGCGCCACGTCCACGGCCGTGCGAGCCAGGGTGGCGAGGTCGAGCGCTCCTTCCCGACGTACGACATGGTGTTCCGGTAGTTCGGCGACGTGGTGCTGGACTCCCGCCTCCTGCCGGCTGCCCGACCGGCCTTCGCGGGTGACATGCATCATCGAAAGGTCGGGTTCCAGCAGCTCCATGACGTGCTCTGCGGCAGCCGATTGGTGGGTGAGGACGGCCGGCCCCACCAGGCGGATGTGCAGGGCGGCAAGGCGCATGCGGTGCTGGTCGGCCGGTGCAGCAGCGAGATATTCGGTGGTCAAGGCGTAGACGCCACGGCGCAGGGAGATAAGCACCGGCTGGCGCCCGGACCGCAGCCGGCTGAGCTCCTGACGGGTATAACCGCAAGCCATGGCCTGGGTGGCGCTCACGACTCCGCCCTGCCCGGCCATCAGCGCCAGCAGCGCCGGATCGAGGTGGGACGGCTTCATCATCTGAGCGTCGCACCCTCCCGAGCAGCCACCATGGACTCATCCACAGGGACGGACCGGGCCGAGTGGTCCGCCCGTGGTCGCGCGCACAATGGAACTGCGCAAGGCAGGAGCTCGCTTCGCTGGGCGTCTGTGGGTGGCGCAGCAGGCGTTGACCACGTTTACGTGGTCAACGCCGCGGCACGGGCCTCCGGCGGGCGCGTCAGGTGGCGGGGCGGAGGCGGAAGGTGTCGTCCGCGCCGTCGAGGACACCGCCGGCTGGGTCGTCGGCGACCGGGGTCCCGTCCGCGTCGGTGCGCACCGGGTCGTTCTCCGGGCGCAGCACGTCGCGGATCACGACGGCGCACAGCCAGAGAGTTCCGGCGACGTGAGCCAGCACCGTGACGCCGTAGCCGTCCTCGCTCAGAGCCCGTTCCGCGTTGCCCGGCGGGTAGCCGGCGATCAGCAGCCAGATCCCGACGAAGTGCACGACCTCACCGGCCTGCCAGATCAGGACGTCCCGCCATCGGGGCCGGGCAAGGGCGGCCAGCGGGAGCAGCCAGAGCAGGTACTGCGGCGAGTACACCTTGTTGGTCACCAGGAACGCGGCGACCACCAGGAGCGCGAGCTGCGGCAGCCGCGGCCGGCGCGGAGCCGTCAGGGCGAGCACACCGATGCCGAGACAGCACGCCGCGAACAGGCCGCCGGCCAGGGTGTTGAGCGCTTCCGCCGGCACGCCGTGACCCTGCTGTTCGAGCACGAACCACACCGAGCTGAAGCCTGCTCCACGTTCCTGCGACAGCCGGTAGAAGCGCGCCCAGCCGTCGAAGTCGGCCACCATCACCGGCACGTTGACCGCCGCCCATGAGCACCCGGCGGCGACCAGGGTTGCCCAGAACTCCCGCATCCGCCCGGCCCGCAGACACAGCAGCAGCAACGGGCCGAGCACGAAGAGCGGGTAGAACTTCGCGGCGGCAGCGAGCCCGATCAGCACCCCCGCCGCCACCGGTCTCTCCCGCGCCCACGCCAGCATCCCGAGGGCGAGCAGCGCGACGGCGTAGAGGTCCCAGTTGATGGTGCCGGCCAGCGCGAGCCCCGGCGCCAGGGCGACCATCGCCGCGTCCCAGCGCCGCCGGCCGGCGGTCAGCGCGGTCGCCGCCACGGCGATCGCCGCGCACACCGCGAGCGCCAGGGCGTTGATGTCGAAGTAGCGCAGCGACCGGCCAGCGGGGTCCAGCCCGTCCGGCACCAGCGCAGCGGTGGCCCACATCGCCGCTCCCGTGAGGACCGGGTACTCGACCTGCCGCTCACCGGACTGACCGATGTAGGGCACCTCGCCGTCGGCGAGCCCTCGGCCGAAGTAGAGCGGCGGGATGTCGCTGTAGCAGGCGTGCACGTAGTTGCCCGGAGCCGCCCACCCGTTGTCCCGGCAGTAGTCCTTCTGGATCAGCCCGAGCCCGCAGGTGAGGAAGGTCAGCGCGAGCAGCACCCTCAGCGGCGTCCACCACCGGCGACCGGTCAGTGCTCGGCGGCCCAGCGGACCGCCGAGCACCTCACTCCCGCGGCGCACGACTGGGTCGTCGCGCGAGGGGGCGACGACCTCGGGCATCCGGTCGGTCAACCGCTGGCCGGCGAGATGATGATCGTCTCCGGTGCTGAGGTCTCCTGCCCTGGTGGCGTGGTCGGCGGGCCGGGCGATTCCGACGGCGGAACGGTGGTCGGCGTCGGCGTGGGCGTCGGGGACTCGGTCGTCTCGGTCGGCGTCGGCGAGGGGGTGAACGTGGGCTGCGGGTTCACCGTCTCGCCGACGTACGCAGGCTCAGGGAAGTCCTCGACCGCCAGCCCCTGCATCGCCCCCTGCATGAACGCCGTCCAGATCCGCGCCGGGTACTCGCCACCGAAGAACGTCGACAGCCCGCCGACGCCGTCCAGGTCTGCCCGGCCGGTTCCCTTGTAGAAGCTGACGGCGGCAGACAGCTGCGGGGTGTAGCCGACGAACCAGGCCGACGTGGTGGTGTCCGGCCGCAGCGCTGCCGTGCCGGTCTTGCCGGCCGCGGGTCGGCCGAGCGACTGTGCCTCCGTACCCGTGCCCTGCTCGACCACCTGCTGGAGCGCGAAGCCGAGGTCGGCCATCACGTCCTTGCCGAAGACCCGCGAGTTGTCGTCGTCCGCCTGGTACCTCGTGCCGCCGTTGGCTCCCTTGACCTCCTGCACGACGTGCCACTGCGCGGCTTGGCCCTGCGCGGCGAAGGTCGCGTACGCGGCGGCCATGTCGATGTTGCGCACCGACGCGGTGCCGAGCGGGATGACGCCGTTCGGCTCCAGGCCCGGGGTGTCCTCGGGGATCCCCGCCTCGACCGCGGCGTCGAGGACCCGGCGGGGAGTGATCTCCAGCGTCAGGTCGACGAAGGCCGTGTTGATGCTCTGCTCGGTAGCGGTCACCAGGTCGACGGACGAGCCGTAGTCCCGGTCGAACTCGTTGTTGACCTCCTTGTCGGTCCCCGGCAGCTCCTGCGGAGAGTTGCCGTTGAACCGGCTGCGCAGACCGACGTCGTCCTCGAGCGCCGCGGCCAGCGCGAACGGCTTGAACGACGACCCCGGCTGCACCCTGGCCTGCGTCGCCTCGTTCAGCTGGCCGGCCTCCGCGCCGCCGTACATCGCCACGACCGCACCGGTCCCCGGCTGCACGGCGGAGAGCCCGATGTGGACGTTGCGCGCGTTCTCCCGCGGGCGCTCCTGCCGGACCGCGCGCACCGCGGCCCGCTGCGACTTGCGGTCGAACGTGGAGACGACGCGCAGCCCGCCGAGGTCGATGTCCTGGTCGCTGAAGCCCTGTGCCTTGAGCTCCCGACGGACCGAGTCCATCAGGTAGTACGTCGGGCCGCCGCGCGCCTTGCGCGGGTCCGCCGTCTTCGGGACCTGCATCCCGGCCCGCTCACCGGGCGGCAGCCAACCCTTGGTCACCATGCCGTCGAGCACGTAGTCGAAGCGGCCCTGCAGCCGATCGGCGTCCTCGTCCGGGTCGTAGTTGGCGGGTGAGCGGATCACGGCGGCGAGGACCGCGCCCTCCTCGACGGTGAGCTCGGAGGCCGGCTTGTCGAAGTAGGTCTGGGCGGCGGTCTCGATGCCGTAGGCGCCACGGCCGAAGTAGATGGTGTTCAGGTAGTCGGCGAGGATCTTGTCCTTGTCGTCCCGGCGGGCGAGCTTCACCGCGATGAAGAACTCCTTCATCTTGCGGGTGTAGGTCCGCTCCTGCGACAGGTAGGCGTTCTTGGCGTACTGCTGGGTGATCGTCGACCCGCCTTGCGTCGAGTTGCCGCGCAGGTTGCTCCAGAAGGCCCGGGCGATGCCGGTCGGGGAGATGCCACGGTTCTCGTAGAAGGACCGGTCCTCAGCCGCCAGCACCGCCTTCTGGACATGGTCGGGCACCTTGTCCAGCGGGATGATGATGCGGTTCTGCTCGCCGAACCGGCCGATCTCGGTCTTGCCGTTGTCGTAGTAGACGATCGTGGTCTGGGCGCTGATCAGGGCCTTGGGCGGCGGGATGTCCGTCGCCGCGTAGGCCACGCTGACCAGGGCGACGGCGCACAGGAAGCCCACGCCCGTCAGGGCAAGGAACTGCCGGAACGAGGGGACCCAACGACGGAAGCCCTCGTAGTCCTGGCGTGGGTAATCGACTCTCACGGGGTCCCGGTTCGGATCAGGGGGCGGGGCAGGGCGGTGGTGACGGGCCGCAAGCCTAACGACGCGCGCTCTGGCGGCGTTCGGCGCCAGGGTTCGCGGCGCCCCTGCGGCGCCTGGAGGCTCCGTCACCGAGGACGAACGACTGGACCAGGTGGTTCCATCCGCACCCCGGCAGGGCGTGCTCGCCGGCGCAGACCTCGACGACGTACACCCGGAACTCGCCGTGCTCGCGCGCCATCTCCTCGAGCTCCCGCGGCGTCTTGACCCGCCCCTCGAGGGACCCGAGCTCCTCGCCGTACACGTAGCTCACGGTGGTGAGGTGGCAGCGGCCGCACACCGGGCAGTCCCGGTCGGTGGGCACACCGTGGTGGCGGGCCGCCCGCAGGAGGTAGGGATGGGCGTCACAGACGTCCTCGCGGGTGGTCGATCCGCTGCCGCGCAGCGCCGACAGGGTCGCCCGTCGGGCGAGCCCGTAGTCGACCACGGAGCGCTGCGACCGCACGCCGACGAGCGTACTGACTTGCGGCCGGGGAGGCCTGCGCCTATCGTCACGATGTATCGGCTCGATACATCGAGCTGCCTGCATCAAACCGCCGCAGCCCGGACATCAGGGGAGGACCGCGTGGCCAAGCGCAGCGACGTCCTCGAGATGGCCGTCCTCGGCTTGCTGCAGGACAGCCCGCTGCACGGTTACGAGCTCCGCAAGCGTCTCAACACCGCCCTCGGCTCGCTGCGGGCGTTCTCCTACGGGTCCCTCTACCCCTGCCTCAAGCAGCTGCTCACCGACGGCCTGATCGCCGAGGACACCGGCGACGCGGCGACGGTGACCGGCGGCCCCGGCAAGCGCTCCCGGATCGTCTACAAGCTCACCGCGGAGGGCAAGGAGCACCTGCAGGACCTGCTCGCCGAGAGCGGGCCATCGGCGTGGGAGGACGAGGGGTTCGGGGTCCACTTCGCCTTCTTCGGGCGTACGGACGCCGCGACCCGGCTGCGGATCCTCGAGGGGCGCAGGTCCCGGCTCGAGGAGCGCATGGAGGGCTTCCGGGGCGCCCTGTCCCGGACCCGCGAGCGGCTCGACAGCTACACCCTCGAGCTGCAGCGCCACGGGCTGGAGTCCGTGGAGCGCGAGGTGCGCTGGCTCTCGGAGCTGATCGACGACGAGCGGCGCACCCAGCACGACAAGCCAACTCTGAACGACAACTGAAGTCATCGATGAAGGAGCACCCCATGGGTTCGGTACGCGTGGCCATCGTCGGCGTCGGCAACTGCGCCGCGTCGTTGGTCCAGGGCGTCGAGTACTACAAGGACGCCGACCCGCAGAGCCGGGTGCCCGGCCTGATGCACGTCCAGTTCGGCGAGTACCACGTCCGTGACGTGGAGTTCGTCGCAGCCTTCGACGTCGACGCGAAGAAGGTGGGGCAGGACCTCTCCGACGCGATCGTCGCGAGCGAGAACAACACGATCACGATCTGCGACGTGCCGCCGACCGGCATCACCGTGTCGCGCGGCCACACGCTCGACGGACTGGGCAAGTACTACCGCGAGACCATCACCGAGTCCGACGAGGAGCCGGTCGACGTCGTCGCCGCGCTGCGGGAGTCACGGGCCGACGTGCTCGTGTGCTACCTGCCGGTGGGGTCCGAGGACGCCGCGAGGTTCTACGCCCAGTGCGCGATCGACGCCGGCGTCGGGTTCGTCAACGCCCTTCCGGTCTTCATCGCCGGCACCCCCGAGTGGGCCCAGAAGTTCATCGACGCTGGGGTGCCGATCGTCGGCGACGACATCAAGTCGCAGGTCGGCGCCACCATCACGCACCGCGTGCTGGCGAAGCTGTTCGAGGACCGCGGCGTGATCCTGGACCGCACCTACCAGCTCAACGTCGGCGGCAACATGGACTTCAAGAACATGCTCGAGCGCGACCGCCTCGAGTCGAAGAAGATCTCGAAGACCCAGGCCGTCACGAGCAACATGGAGAACAAGCTCTCCGCCCGCAACGTGCACATCGGTCCGTCCGACTACGTGCAGTGGCTCGACGACCGCAAGTGGGCGTACGTCCGGCTGGAGGGCCGCAACTTCGGCGACGTGCCGCTGAACATGGAGTACAAGCTCGAGGTCTGGGACTCCCCCAACTCGGCGGGCGTGATCATCGACGCGATCCGGTGCGCGAAGATCGCCATGGACCGCGGCATCGGCGGTCCGCTCCTGTCGGCGTCGAGCTACTTCATGAAGTCGCCCCCCGAGCAGTTCGACGACGACACCGCACGCGACAAGGTCGAGGCATTCATCCGCGGCGAGGTCGACCGCTAGTACAGCGCCCGACCTGCGCCGACGTGGTGCGAATCGAAGCGGACCGGCTCTCGACCTCGAAAGGGGTACGCGGGCCGGTCCGCTTCGTTCTCGGTCCGCGCTCCGGTCGCCTGCGCTGACGTCCTGATCGGCCGGCCGGCCGGCCGTACGCTGGCCGGATGTCCTATGCCGGTGACCTGCGGGCGGTCGTCCGGCACCAGGACTTCCGGCGCCTGTTCGCGACCCGCCTCACCTCCCAGGCCGCCGACGGCTGCTTCCAGGCGGCACTGGCCAGCCTGTTCTTCTTCTCGCCCGAGCGACAGACCTCGGCCGCCAGCGTCGCGTCCGCCTTCGCGGTGCTGCTGCTGCCGTACTCCTTGGTCGGGCCTTTCGCCGGTGTGCTGCTCGACCGCTGGCGTCGGCGGCAGATCCTGGTGGTGTCCAACCTGCTGCGCACCGCGATGGTGCTCGGGGTCGCCGGCCTGACCTTCGGCGGCGTCACCGGCGTGCCGCTCTACGTCGCCGTGCTGGCCTGCCTGTCGGTCAACCGGTTCTTCCTGGCCGGCCTGTCCGCCGCGCTGCCGCACGTCGTCACCCGGGACGAGCTGGTGATGGCCAACTCCGTGTCGACCACCACGGGGACCATCGTCGCCATCCTGGGTGGCGGCGTCGGCTTCGGCCTCAAGCGGCTGCTGGGCGACGGGTCGGCTGCGGACGCGCAAGTCATCGTCCTGGCCGCGCTGGTCTACGCCCTGGCGGCCGCCCTGGCGGCCCGGATGGACCGCGACCTGCTCGGTCCGGACCTGGAGACCGCACGTCCGCAGACCCGGGAAGCTGTCCGGCACGTGACCCGCGGCCTCGTCGACGGTGCCCGCCACGTCTGGTCGCACCGGCCGGCCGGCCATGCACTGGCTGCCATCGGCGCCCACCGGTTCTTCTACGGCATCTCCACGATCAGCGGGATCCTGCTCTTCCGCAGCTACTTCAACGACGTCGACGACGTCGATGCCGGTCTGGCCGGTCTGGCCAAGGCCTTCGCGGCGTCCGGCGCCGGATTCCTGCTGGCCGCCGTCATCACTCCCGAGGTGACCCGGCACCTGCGCAAGCAGACCTGGATCTCCATCTGCTTCGCGGCAGCGGCCGTCACCGAGGCGTTCTACGTGGTGCTGCTCAGCGAGTGGGGGCTGCTCGCCGGCGCGTTCGTGGTGGGCATCGCCGCCCAGGGCTCGAAGATCTGCGTCGACACCATCGTCCAGGAGTCGGTCGACGACGCCTTCCGCGGCCGGGTGTTCTCGTTCTACGACGTCATCTTCAACATCGCCTTCGTGTCCGCGGCGGCGTTCGGGGCGGTGGCGCTGCCGGCCGACGGGAACTCGCCAGCCGTCTTCGGCATCATCGCGGCCGGCTATGCAGCAACCTCGGCGACGTACGCCCTCGCCACCCGTCGCCTCACCGACCGCACCCCACGCCCCCTCCCAGCGCGCTGACCGCTACTGCTGGTCGGACCACCAGCGGCGCAGCTCGGCGACGGCCTCCTCGTGCGAGAGCGGTCCCTGCTCGAGGCGGACCTCCTTGAGGTGCTTCCAGGCCCTGCCGACCACCGGTCCGGGCGGGATCCCGAGGATCTCCATGATCGCGTTGCCGTCGAGGTCGGGCCGGATGGCCTCCAGCTGCTCCTGCTCGCGCAGCCGGGCGATCCGTTCCTCGAGGTGGTCGTAGGTCTTGCGCAGCGCCTCGGCCTTGCGCCGGTTGCGCGTGGTGCAGTCCGAGCGGGTGAGCAGGTGCAGCCGGTCCAGCAGCGGCCCGGCGTCGGCGACGTACCGGCGTACCGCCGAGTCCTTCCACTCCCCGGTGCCGTAGCCGTGGAAGCGCAGGTGCAGCTCCACCAGCCGGGCCACGTCCTCCACGACCTCCTTGGGGAAGCGCAGCGCCTGCAGCCGGGAGCGGGTCAGCTTGGCGCCCACCACCTCGTGGTGGTGGAACGAGACACCGCCACCGTCCTCGAAGCGCCGGGTCTTTGGCTTGCCGATGTCGTGCATCAGCGCGGCGAGCCGCAGCACGAGATCCGGACCGTGAGGCTCCAATGCGATCGCCTGCTCCAGCACGGTCAGCGTGTGCTCGTACACGTCCTTGTGCCGGTGGTGCTCGTCGATCTCGAGTGCGAGGCGGGGCAGCTCGGGCAGCACGTGGTCGGCCAGGCCGGTCTGCACGAGCAGCGCGAGCCCCGGCCGCGGTGCGGGCGAGCACACCAGCTTGACCAGCTCGTCACGCACCCGCTCCGCCGAAACGATGTCGATCCGGTCGGCCATCGCGGTCATCGCCTCGACGACCGCAGGGTCGACAGCGAAACCGAGCTGCGAGGCGAACCGGGCGACCCGCATCATCCGCAGCGGGTCGTCGCCGAAGGAGTCCTCTGGCCGGCCGGGGGTCCGCAGCACCCCGGCCGCGAGGTCGGCCAGCCCACCGAACGGATCGACGAACGTCTTGTCCGGCACCGTGACGGCCATCGAGTTCACCGTCAGGTCGCGCCGGCGCAGGTCGTCCTCGAGCGACGCGCCGTAGGTCACCTCCGGCTTGCGCGACTCGTAGCGGTAGACCTCGTCGCGGTACGTCGTGACCTCGACCACCACGTCACCCTTGCGGGCACCCACCGTCCCGAAGGCGATGCCGACCTCCCACCACGAGTCGGCCCAGCCCTTGACGAGCGCGAGCACCTGCTCGGGCCGGGCGTCGGTGGTGAAGTCCAGGTCCTGGCCCAGCCGGCCGAGCAGGGCGTCGCGCACCGACCCGCCGACGAGCGCCAGGGAGTGCCCCTTCTCCG
This sequence comes from Actinomycetes bacterium, assembly GCA_036380775.1. Taxonomy (GTDB): domain Bacteria; phylum Actinomycetota; class Actinomycetes; order JACCUZ01; family JACCUZ01; genus DASVED01. Next base: position 19,877 of record DASVED010000021.1, on the reverse strand, counting down.
CGAAGCGCCGTCCCAGCTCGTCAGCCACGGGGGCAACCCGGAGCAGCTCGGCGATGAGCCGGCGCTGGGCCTCGTCGAGGGCCGCGGCCGGCGCGACAGGGAGGTCGGACACGGGCGACAAGGGTACGTCGGCACGGCCGCCGTGGGCGCCAGGGCCGTCCGGCGGCTCTGGCTACCATCGACAGATGCCCCCGCCCCCCGCCTCGCGACGGTCCCGCAGCCGCCGCGGCGGTCCGCTGCGCCGCGGCCTGCGGAGGGTCGAGGAGACCTCCGCGGGCGGCCTGGTGGTCGACCGCACGGACGGCGGCCCGCGGGTGGCGCTGATCGGCCGGGTCGACCGGCGGGGCCGGCTGCTGTGGTCGCTGCCGAAGGGTCACCTGGAGGCCGGCGAGACGGCTGAGGACGCGGCCGTGCGCGAGGTCGAGGAGGAGACGGGCATCCGTGGGCGGGTGCTGGCGTCGCTGGGCACCATCGACTACTGGTTCGTGGCCGACGACCGGCGCATCCACAAGACCGTGCACCACTACCTGCTCGAGGCCTCCGGCGGCGAGCTGAGCGACGCCGACGTCGAGGTGGACGAGGTGGCGTGGGTCCCGCTCGGGGAGCTCGCCGCGCGGCTGGCCTACGCGGGGGAGCGACGTCTCGCCGAGACCGCGGCCGGTCTGCTCGCGGACACCGCATGAGCCGCTGGTGAGGCGCCGATGACCGCGGCCTTCACCCGGCGGTCGACCGGCATCAGGTGGTCCGGCCTCGCCGCGGTGCTGGCGCTCGTCCTCGGGCAGCTGGTGGTCACGGGCGGCGGGTACCCGCCGGCGGCGCAGGCGGCGAGCCCGCCCGCGACCATCACCATCTCGACCCTGACCCCCGACACGGCGACAGCGGGGACGCTGCTGCGCGTGGCCGGCCGGGTCGCCAACACCGGCAAGCAGGCACTGCGCAACGTCGAGGTGCGGCTGCGGCTGTCCGACACCCGGCTGGGAAGCCGGGCCGAGCTGGCGGCGGTCGTCGACGGTCGGACGACCAGCCGTGACGGCGCAGCAGTCGTCACGCGCAACCTGCCGGACCTCGCCGTCGGGCAGACCACCGACTTCGACGTCTCCCGTCCCGTGATCGAGCTGGACGCGCTGACGACCTCCGGCGTGTACGTGGTCGGCGTGGAGGTGCTCGCCAGCCGCAGCAGCGGCTTCGGCCGGGTGGCGATCGTGCGGACCCTGCTGCCGTGGGTGCCTGAAGAGCCCGACTTCCAGCCCACCGGCTACAGCTGGCTGTGGCCGCTCGTGTCCCGGCCCACCCGGATGGCGGACGGCACGTTCGCCGAGGACACCCTGGCCGTCGAGATGGGCCCCGGTGGGCGGCTCACCAACCTGCTGGCCGCCGGCGAACAGCTGCAGGACCGTGCAGCGCTGACCTGGGTCGTCGACCCCGAGCTCATCTCCGCCGCCGAGGACATGGCCGACGGTTACGAGGTGCTCGGGCCGGACGGCTCCCGCCTCGAGGGCGGCGGCTCCGGACTGGCCGGCCTGTGGCTGGACAGGCTCCGGGCGGCGACGGCCGGACGCCGGGTCCTGGCCCTGCCGTACGCGGACCCGGACGTGACCGCTCTGAACAGGGCGGGGATGCGCGCGGACATCCCCCGCGCCACCGAGGCTGCCGAGGCGACGCTGGCGGAGGTGCTGCCCCTCGCGGCCCCGGTGCCCGCCGCCGCGTGGCCGATGGACGGCTACGTGAACCGCGGCACCCTCACGGTGCTGCGGCGGGTGGGGGCAACGGCGGTGGTGCTGGACGGGCGCGCCGTCCCGACCGAGATCGACCTGAGCTACACGCCCTCCGGCCGGGCCCACGTGGCCAGCGGCGCCGGCCGGGTGGAAGCGCTCCTGGCCGAGCCCGGGCTCGCCGACCTGCTACGCGATCGTGGACCCAACCCCGTCCTGGGGGCGCAACGGTTCCTTGCCGAGACGGCGATGATCACCTCCGAGCTGCCCAGCACCGGGACCGAGCGCGTCATCCTGGTGGTGCCGCCGCGGCGCTGGGACCCCGATCCGGCGTTCCTCGACCGGATCTCCCGGGCGGTCCCCGAGGCACCGTGGATGGCGCCGGTGCCCTTCGCCGAGCTGGTCGCCAGCGAGCCGCCCGAGGTCGACCGTCAGCCGCTGCACTACCCCGCCGCACAGCGACGCCGGGAGCTGCCGGCAGCCACCTACCTGAGCGCGGTCCGTGGGATGCGCACGAGCATCAGCCTGCTGTCCGCGATCCTCACCGACCGGTCCGAGCTGATCCCTGAGCTCGATCGGTCCGTGCTCGGCCTGGAGTCGACCTACTGGCGGGGCAAGGCCGGCCGCACGAACCGGCTGGACCGCGAGGAGGCCGACCTCACCGCCCTGCGGGGGTCGGTCACCGTGCAGCCCGGCAACTTCACGTTCAGCAGCCGCCAGGGGACCATTCCCGTCACGATCGCCAACGGGCTCGACCAGGAGGTCGAGGTCGGGCTTCGGCTGGAGCCGCAGACCCCCCGGCTGCGCGTCGAGAACACCCAGTCGGTCCGGATCGGCCCGCGATCCAAGCTCCAGGTCCCCGTGCGCGCTACCGCCGTCGCCTCCGGCCCGGTCGTGGTGGCCGCGCGGCTGCACACCCCCGGCGGTGCCGCCTATGGCCAGCCGGTGCCGCTGCGGATCACCATCACGCAGTACGGCACGGTGGCGCTCTACATCACCGCCGGCGCCGCCGCCGTCCTGTTCCTGACCGCCGGCTTCCGTGTGCTGCGACGACTGCTGGCAGCCCGCCGGCGCAGTGCACAGGGACCGGGGCAGCCACCGGACACGGACACGCAGCGGGCGCCCGGCGACGAGCCGTCCGAGGTGGCCCGGTGAGTGCCCCTGCCGACGACGTCGCGCCCGCCGCGGGGGAGGGAGCCGACGACACCAGGTTGGCTCGCAACAGCGCCGTGATGGCGGCCGGCACCATCGTGTCCCGCGCCCTCGGCTTCGCGCGCAGCGCGGTCCTCGTGGCGGCCCTGGGGTCCGCGCTGACCTTCTCGACGTTCACGGTCGCCAACACGGTCCCCAACATCATCTACATCCTGCTGGCCGGGGGCGTGCTCAACGCGGTCTTCGTGCCACAGCTGGTCCGGGCGATGAAGGAGGGTGCCGAGCGGTCGCGCGCCTACTCCGACCGCTTGCTCACCCTCGCCGGCCTGGTGCTGCTAGCCATCACGGTCGTCGCGACCGTCGCCGCGCCCCTGGTGATCGACCTGTACGGCACCCGGATGTCCGCGGGGGACGCCCACGTGGCGACGCTGTTCGCCTACTGGTGCCTGCCGCAGATCTTCTTCTACGGCGTCTACACGATGCTCGGCCAGGTGCTCACCGCCCGCGGCAGCTTCGGCCCGATGATGTGGGCGCCGGTCGTCAACAACGTCGTGGCCATCACCACCGGCCTGGTGTTCATCCTGCTGTTCACGGCCGACCCGAGGGACCCGACGTCGTTGTCAGGCGGCGCGATCGCCCTGCTCGGCGGCGGGACCACAATGGGCGTCGTGCTGCAGGCTCTCGTCCTGGTCCCCGTTCTGCGGCACAGCGGCTTCGGGTGGCGACCTCGGCTGGACTTCCGGGGCGTGGGTCTCGGCCGGACCGGCGACCTGGCCAAGTGGACCCTGCTGTTCGTGCTGGTCAACCAACTCGCGTACGTCGTGATCGTGAACCTCGGCCTCTCCGTGGACGTGCAGGCCAAGGACGTCATCCGCTACGGCGTCGGCTACGGCGCCTACGCCACCGCGTACCTGATCTTCATCCTGCCGCACTCGATCATCACCGTGTCGGTGGTCACCGGCCTGCTGCCCCGGCTCAGCCGCGAGGCGGCGGACGGCGACCTCCCGGCGGTGCGGGCCTCGCTGTCCGAGGCGTGGCGTCTTACCGGCGTCGCCATCGTCGCGGCCTCGGCGGGCCTGGTAGCGCTGGGCCCGGACCTGACCGGCATCCTCTACTCGGGGACGTCGGAGGCCGGCGCGCGCCAGATCGGGCTGATCACCGCCGCGTTCGCCGTCGGGCTCCCGGCGTTCTCCGCGCAGTACGTCGCCCTGCGCGGGTTCTACGCCTTCGAGGACACCCGCACTCCGTTCCTGCTCCAGGTCGTCATCGCCGGCGTGAACATCGGCCTGGCGCTGCTGGCCTTCGCCGTGCTCCCGCTGGCCGCCAAGATGGTCGGGGTGGCCGCGGCCTACGCGGTGACCTACGCGTTCGGCCTGGCCCTGTCCACGGCGGTGCTGCGGCGCCGGGTCGGTGGGCTGGACGGCGCCGAGGTCGTCCGGACGTACGTGCGGCTGGTGCTGGCCGCCGCGTCCGCAGGCCTGGTCGGATGGCTGGCGTCCTGGCTGGTCGGCCGTTCCCTGGGCGACGGCGTCGGCGGCTCGATGGTCTCCCTGGCCGTCGGAGGCGTCGTGCTGCTCGCCGGTTACATCGCCGCGGCCCGGGCCCTGCGGGTGCGGGAGATGGACCTGCTGATCGGTACCGTGCGGGCACGCGTGGGGCGCTGAGGCTCAAGGCAGGGCCTCGGCAGGCCGATCCCACGTCCATGCGTCTCGTGCACCCTGTGCGGCTCTCTGCGACCGGAACCGATCGCGGCGACATCGTCCTGAGCTGGCTGAGCAAGATCGTCGCTGTCCTGGCTCTGTTCGGCATCGTGTTCTTCGACGCGATCTCGGTCGGCTCCACGGCCATGAACGTCTCCGACCAGGCCTCGTACGCGGCCCGCGAGGCGTCCGAGAGGTGGCAGGAGACGAGGAGCGTCCAGGAGGCCTACGAGCATGCGGTCGAGGCGGCCATGGAGCAGAACCCCCTCAACGTGGTGGACCCGAAGAGCTTTCGCATCGACGCGGACAACACGGTGCACCTGCGGGTGAGCCGCACGGCGACCACCCTCGTCCTCTTCCGGTGGGACCGGACGGCGAAGTGGGCCGTGGTCGAGCGGGACGCCGTCGGACGCAGCGTCGCCTGAGCAGGCAGCGCGCCGACGAGGAGTGATCGGCCCGGAGACGGGTAGACCGCGCCGTACCATTGTGGTGCCCGCCCGCGCGTCGACGAAGGAGACCTGTGCCGGACGTCGTCCAGCCGGGAACCCGGCTCGTCCAGCGATACTGCCTCGAGGAACGCCTCGGCGGCTCGCGGGACGTCACACGGGACGGCACGACCTACTGGCGGGCTCAGGACGAGCTCCTTGCCCGACCGGTCGGCATCTGCCTGATCGCTGCCGGTGGCGAGCACGCCCAGCAGGTCCTGCGCGCCGCCCGGCGCGCGGCGGCGCTCACCGACTCCCGGTTCCTGCGCGTCCTGGACGCCAGCGAGGTCGACGGCGTGGTCTACGTGGTCAGCGAGTGGGTCAGCGCCACCGACCTGGTCGGCCTGGTCGCCGACGGGCCGCTCCCGGCGGACGAGGCCCGGTCGCTGACCGCCGAGCTGGCGGCGGCCATGTCCGCGGCGCACGACGTCGGCCTAGCCCACCTGTGCCTGCAGCCCGAGCACGTCCTGCGCACCGCCCACGGGCAGGTGAAGCTGGCCGGGCTCGGCGTGGACGCGGCGGCCCGCGGCCTGGCCGAGGACGACCCGGCCACCGCGGCACGCATCGACGCGCTCGGTGTCGGCGCCGTCCTGTACGCCGCCCTCACGGCTCGCTGGCCCGGGTCGGGGCTGACGGGCCTGCCCCCGGCCCCCTACGCCGACGATGCGCTGTGCAGCCCGCGCCAGGTGCGCGCCGGCGTGCCCCACGAGCTGGACGAGATCGCCTGCCGCGCCCTGCAGATCCCCGGCCGGCACGGCGGCGGGACGCTGGACAGCCCGACCCAGGTGTCCCAGGCGCTCGCAGGGGCGGGCGGCACCACCCGGCTTCCGCCCGTCCGGGCAACCGGGCCGGCGGAGCACGCCCCGTCCTACCCGACGCCGGCCGTGGCGCCGTACGAGCGAGACCGTCCGGCCTCGCGGTCCCGGGCTGTCATCCTGGCGTGGACGGCGGCGGCGGTCGTCCTGGTCACCGGTCTGTCCCTGTTCGGCGGCCAGGTCGTCATGACCGCGCTGGACGGGGGCGACGCCCCGTCGGCGGCGACCGACGACGACGGCGGCACGGAGCAGGAGCAGAACTCCCGGAGCATCGGCCGGCTGGGCGTGGCCGACATCAGCTCCTTCGACCCGCCACCGGGAGACGGTGAGGAGCACGAGGAGCAGGCCGGTCTCGCGACCGACCGTGACGAGTCCACGTCGTGGACGACGGTGGACTACTACGACCCGATCCCCTCGCCTGGCCTCAAGGAGGGCGTCGGGCTGCTCGTCGACCTCGGTGCCCCCGCGGACGTCTCGGAGGTGGTGGTCCGCGTCGAGGGCGGCCCCACCGACCTGCAGATCCGCGTGGCGGAGCAGAAGGGCGAGGTGCGCTCCGACTTCGACGTCTTCGACCGCACGGCCAACGCGGACGGGCCCACGACGCTGCGGGTGAGCGACCCGGTCCGGGCCCGGTACGTGCTGGTCTGGCTGAGCGCCCTGCCGGCGGTCGGCGGCAACTACGTGGGTGAGATCTCGGAGATCTCGGTCCGCGGGTCCGCTGTCTGACCGCGCCGCCGTGACCAACCGCCGTCTCGGCATGCCCCGGCGCGCTTGAGCCGGCCGACCCGGCTGCCGACCTAGGGTGGAGGCCGTTCCACGGCCCACCGGGTCGCGAGCCGGCGTCCGGAGCCGTCTGAGGCTCGGAAGGACAGGTGACAGGAGACGTGGCGCACCGCTCGGGTGGCGACGCGACGCGAACTGACGCGGAGCTCCTCGCCGCGCACGCCGACGGCGACCCGGGTGCCTTCGGCGAGATCGTCCGGCGGCACCGGGACCGGCTGTGGGCTGTCGCTCTCCGCACCCTCGGCGACCGCGAGGAGGCCGCCGACGCCGTGCAGGACGCCCTGGTCTCCGCCTTCCGCGCCGGCGGCCCGAGCGGTGGCTCCAGCGCCTTCCGCGGCGAGTCAGCCGTGACCACGTGGCTGCACCGCATCGTCGTCAACGCCTGCCTGGACCGGGTGCGCCGGGCCGCGGCCCGGCCGGCCGACCCGCTGCCCGAGCGGGACCTGCCGGCGCAGGGCCCGGACCAGGTCGCGGCGCGCGAGACCGCGCTGGACGTGACGGCAGCTCTCGCCCGGATCCCGGCCGAGCAACGCGCCGCTCTCGTGCTGGTGGACATGTACGGCTGGTCCGTCGAGGACGCCGCCGCCGCGCTGGACTGCCCGACCGGCACGGTGAAGAGCCGGTGCGCCCGGGGCCGGGCCCGGCTGCTCCCGCTGCTACGCCCTGACGGGAACCGCGACGCCGGGGTCGGCGTCCCACCACAGTCAGCAGCACATCGACCGACCAGCAGCGCAGAGGGAGGTGACCGGCCGTGACCGAGGGTCCGACCCCTGTCGTCGACGGCGGCCACCTCGACCTCGACACCCTCGCCGACCTGCAGGAAGGCCTGCTGGACCCGCCGACCGCCCGGGCTGCGGAGCGTCACCTCCGCGACTGCGCCCGCTGCTCGGACGACCTCGACGAGCTCAGGACGGTCCCCGCCCGGCTGGCTGCTGCCGACGACGCCGGGGGGATGCCCGATGACGTCGTGGCCCGGCTGGACTCCGCGCTCGCCACCGAAGGTCTCGCGGCGGGAGCCTCGGGTGCACGAACGGTGACGCCGGTGACGCCGATCGGCGCCGGGCACCGGTCGCCGTTCGGCATGCGGATCCTGCAAGCTGCCGCCGTGATCGTGCTCCTGCTGGCCGGCACCGGCATCGCCCTGTCCGCTCTCGGCGGCGGCGACTCCGCGAACACGGACGCCGGTGGCGCGGACAGCACCGCTGGGAGGGCCGCGGAGAAGGCGCCTGGGTCCTACCCGGTGACGGCCAGCGGTCGGAACTGGGGCGCTGAGACCCTGCCGGTCGCCGTGCCGGAGCTGGTCGACGGCACGCTCGCGCCGACCGTCACGGCGCAGCGCGACAACGCCGGTGACGACGAGCCCTCCGACGATGCGCGGGCACCGCAGTTGCTCTCCGAGAGCGACGCGGCCAGGTTGGCCGGCGGCCCGCCGCTGGCCGAGTGCGTCACTGCCCTCAACGACGGCCCCATCACGCCGTTGGCCGTCGACCTCGCCTCCTGGCAGGGACAGCCGGCGGCGGTCATCGTGCTGCCGACCCCGGACGACCCGGCCACGGTCGACGCCTGGGTCGTGGCGCCGGACTGCTCGCAGGCGGACGCCAGGGTGCTGCACTTCGCCCGGGTGGCGCGCCCCTGACGCTGCGGGAATCGCCGGCGCCTACCATCGGTTGTGGCAGACCCGCCCCGACCTCCCGGGGCCGGCGCGCACGGAAAGGTTGCTCGGCCGACGTGGACGACGTACGCAACGTGATCATCATCGGCTCGGGCCCGGCCGGCTACACCGCCGCCATCTACGCCGCCCGGGCCGACCTGGCACCACTGGTGTTCGAGGGATCGGTGACAGCCGGTGGCGCCCTGATGAACACCACCGACGTCGAGAACTACCCGGGCTTCCCGGACGGTGTGATGGGCCCGGACCTGATGGACCACTTCCGCAAGCAGGCCGAGCGCTTCGGCGCCCAGCTGGTCAGCGACGACGTGACCGCGGTCGACCTCACCGGCGACGTCAAGCTGGTCACCGATGGCGCGGGGACCGAGCACCGGGCACGTGCCGTCATCATCGCGACCGGGTCGGGCTACCGCGAGCTCGGCGTGCCGCACGAGAAGCAGCTCTCCGGCCGCGGTGTGTCCTGGTGCGCCACCTGCGACGGCTTCTTCTTCCGTGACCAGGACATCGCCGTCGTCGGCGGCGGCGACACGGCGATGGAAGAGGCCACGTTCCTGACCCGCTTCGCGCGATCGGTGACGATCGTGCACCGGCGCGACACGTTGCGCGCGTCGAAGATCATGCAGGAGCGGGCGTTCTCCAACGAGAAGATCCGCTTCCTGTGGGACAGCGAGGTCGTCGACGTGCTCGGCGAGGGCAAGGTGACCGGCGTCCAGGTCCGCAACACGCGTACCGGCGACGAGTCCGTCCTGGAGGTCACCGGCCTGTTCGTCGCGATCGGCCACGACCCGCGCAGTGAGCTGTTCGCCGAGCAGGTGCGCCGCGACGACGACGGCTACATCCTCGTCGACGCCCCGTCGACGAGAACGAACCTCGCGGGGGTCTTCGCCTGCGGCGACGTCGTGGACCACATCTATCGCCAGGCGGTGACCGCGGCCGGCACCGGGTGCTCGGCGGCCCTGGACGCCGAGCGGTACCTCACCTCCCTTGACGACGCCGTCGTGACCGGCCACCCCGCGCACATCGCGCAGGCCGTCGTCGCGACCTGAGGCAGGGAATCCCGTCCTCGTCGACCGCGTTGACACCAGCAGAGGCGGGCAACCGCCGACCGAACCCGTCCAGAGAGGGAGACCCGTGGGAGCGAACACCAAGACCGTCACCGACGACAGCTTCGCGAGCGACGTGCTCCAGCACGACAAGCCGGTGCTCGTGGACTTCTGGGCGGAATGGTGCGGCCCGTGCCGCCAGGTCTCCCCCATCCTGGACGAGATCGCCGGTGAGCACACCGACAAGATCGTCGTGGTGAAGCTCAACGTGGACGAGAACCCACGCACCGCCGCCGAGTACGGCGTCACCTCGATCCCGACGATGAACGTCTACCACGGCGGCGAGGTCGTCAAGACGATCGTCGGCGCGAAGCCCAAGGCGATGCTGCTGCGCGACCTCGAGGCGTTCCTGTAGATCGCCTGCCCCACGAGCACCAACCGGCCCCGGCCCCCGCACGATGCGGGCGTCGGGGCCGCTGGCGTTGGGTACCATCCGTGTCGCGGGTGCACCCGACCGACTCCCTGAACGCACCCGGACCAATCCCGCGAGGAGTGCCCGCTCATGTCCTTCGAGCGCACGTACCGCCGCGGAGACGACGGCCCCGCAGTGGCCGAGATCCGCTCCAAGCTCGCCGTCCTCGGCCTCCTGCCGGGTGAGGACCAGCTCGCCGCCGCGACGTCGGCAAACTTCGACGGCCCTACGGATCGTGCGGTGCGGGCGTTCCAGCAGGAACGGGGGCTGCCCGTCGACGGCATCGTGGGCCCGATCACCTACCACGCCCTGGACGAAGCGCGGTGGCGCCTGGGGGACCGCATCCTGTTCTACGTGCCCGCACGGCTGATGGCGGGGGACGACGTCGCCGCGCTGCAGCAACGACTTCTCGACATGGGGTTCGACTGCGGGCGGGTCGACGGGCTGTTCGGGGTCGAGACCGAGCAGTCCCTGCGGGAGTTCCAGCGCAACGTCGGCGTCGTGGCCGACGGGACCTGCGGGCCGGCCACGTTCAAGGCTCTCAGCCAGCTGTCCCGCACCGTCGTCGGCGGCCGCCCGCACGAGATGCGCGAGTCAGAAGCCATCAACCGGGCTGGCCCGACGTTGTCCGGCAAGCTGGTCATCGTCGACCCCGGCCGTGGCAGGACGGAGGACACCGACCGGATCTCGCCGTCCAGGCTCGACGTCGGCGACCTCGTCTACGACCTGGCCTCCCGCGTCGAGGGGCGGCTGACCGCCACCGGCTGCTCCGCGTTCCTCACCCGCGGACCCGAGCGCCGCGAGGGCGGCCCCACCGAGATCGACCGGGCCAGCTTCGCCAACGCCGCGGGCGCCGACCTCCTCATCTCCCTGCACGTGGAGGCGCACGACAACCCGCAGGCGTCCGGAGTGGCCACCTACTACTACGGCAGCGACCGGTACGGCCACTACTCGTCGGTCGGCGCCCGCTTCGCCGGGCTGGTGCAACGGGAGATCTGCGCCCGCACCGACCTGGTCGACCTGCGCACCCACCCGATGAACTGGGACCTGCTGCGACGGACCCGGATGGCCGCGGTCCGGATCGAGGTGGGCTACCTCACCAACGCAGGCGACGCCGCCCGGCTCGCCGACCCTGCCTTCCGGGACGTCCTCGCGGAGGCAGTCGTGGCCGCGGTGCAGCGGCTCTACCTGCCGCCCGACCAGGACGCGCAGACCGGCTTCCTGCGGATCCCGGCGCTGCGCGGTTAGACCGGCCGGAACGCCGGCTCGGGGCTCATCGAGCCGAGCAGCCGCTCCAGCGCGACCTCGACGTCGGCTCGCCACGACACGGCGGTCCGAAGGTCCAGACGGAGCCGCGGGAACCGGTGGTGCGGGCGCACCGTCTTGAAGCCGACGGCGAGCAGGAAGTCCGCCGGGACCACGCAGCCCGGTCCCCGCTCGTCCGCCCGGCCGTCCCGCTCGACCCGGCCGGCCCGCCCGAACGCCTCGATCGCACGGACGCCGCGACGGGTGAGGTCCTTGGCCGCTGTCTGGACGAGCATCCTGGCCAGCCCACCCTCGGAGAACTCGGGGAGCACACGGGCGGTCATCAGCAGCACCGCATCGCCGGAGACCGGCGAGGTGGGGAAGGCCATACCCCGCGGCACATGGGTGGGCGGCGCGTACGTCAGGTAGCCGGCCGGCAGGGAGTCGACGTAGACGATCTTCCCGCAGGAGCCCCAGTCCAGCAGCGTGGCGGACAGCCACGCCTCCTTCTCCAGCTCCAGGTCACCGGCCTCGGCGGCCGTCTGACCTGCGACCGGATCGAGCTCCCAGAAGACGCATCGCCGGCACGTCGAGGGCAGGTCGACCAAGTTGTCCAACGTGAGACTGGCGACCCGACGCGACACCGCGCCCTCCGACCCCTCGAGCCCGACCGGCGGCCCCGCGGCGCTCGCGACCCGCAGGTTGACCGTCGGGCACACTATCGCCCGGCGGCCAGGACGACCAGAGGCCCCGCCGAGGATGTCGACATGTCGATTGCCTGTCGCCGTGTCGACGTGTCAGCACGTCGTGTCGTCGACGTACCGACGTACCGACGTACCGACGTGTCGCTGGATCGCCATGTCGCCGGATCGATGTGTCGTCGTGTCGGTGCATCGATGTGTCGACTTCTGTCCCAGCAGCCACACTGAGCCACGCAGCCACACTGAGCCGCACCGGCCCCTCGGGTTCACTCCTGGTCGGTCGACTCGCCGATCCCGGTCGGCAGCTCGGCGTCCGGGGCCATCACGGCGACGATCCGCTCCAGGTCGTCCAGCGACGCGAACTCCACCACGATCCGGCCCTTGGACCGGCCGAGGTCCACCTTGACCCGGGTCTCGAACCGGTCGGAGAGCCGTTCGGCGAGCACCGCGAGCTTCGGCGCGACCGGCCGGTTCCCCGACCTGGGCTTCGATCTGGCCGGTGCCTCGTCGCCGCCGAGGGCGACGATCTCCTCGACCGTCCGGACCGAGAGCCCCTCCGCGACGATGCGCTGGGCGAGCCGCTCCTGGGCGGCGCCGTCGTCCAGGCCGAGCAGTGCCCGGGCATGGCCCGCGGACAGCACGCCGGCCGCCACCCGCCGCTGGACCAGCGGCGGCAGCTTCAGCAGCCGGAGGGTGTTGGAGATCTGCGGCCGCGACCGGCCGATTCGGCCCGCCAGGTCCTCGTGCGTGCAGCCGAAGTCCTGCAGCATCTGGTCGTAGGCCGCGGCCTCTTCGAGCGGGTTGAGCTGGGACCGGTGCAGGTTCTCCAGGAGGGCGTCGCGCAACATCGCGTCGTCACCGGTGGACCGGACGATCGCCGGTACGGCGGTGAAGCCGGCGTCGCGGGCCGCCCGCCACCTCCGCTCGCCCATGATGAGCTCGTACCGGTCCTCCCCGACGGACCGGACCACCACCGGCTGGAGCAGGCCGACCTCGCGCAGCGAGTGCGTCAGCTCGGCCAGCGACTCCTCGTCGAAGACGGTCCGCGGCTGCCGCGGGTTGGCCGTGATGGCATCGATCGGGATCTCGGCGAAATGCGCACCGGCCACCGGCGCCGGCTCGGCGGCACCCGGACCCGGCGTACCCGACACGCTGTCCCGGCCCGGGATCAGCACGTCCACCGGCGATGGTCCACCGCCCGCCGCCGACTCTGCCTTGCCCGGCGCCGCCGGGATCAGAGCACCGAGGCCACGGCCGAGTCCTCGCCGACGATCACTCACCTGCATCCTCCAGTGCTCCGGACGGTGTGCCGCGCAACGCCATCTCGCGCGCGGCCTCCAGGTAGGACAGCGCCCCGGTGGACCCCGGGTCGTAGGTCATCACCGTCTGTCCGTAGCTCGGGGCCTCCGAGATGCGGACCGATCGGGGAACGGTCGTGCGCAGGACGGTGTCGGGGAAGTGGGTCCGCACCTCCGCGGCGACCTGAGCGGCGAGCCGGGTCCGCGCGTCGTACATCGTGAGCAGGACCGTGGACACGTGAAGTCCCGGGTTGAGGTGGGCCTTGACCAGCTCGATGTTGCGCAGCAGCTGGCCGACGCCTTCCAGGGCGTAGTACTCGCACTGGATCGGGATGAGGACCTCCGGTGCCGCCACCAGGGCGTTGACCGTCAGCAGTCCGAGACTGGGCGGGCAGTCGATCAGCACGTAGTCGAGGCGGGTCGTCCGGTTCTCCTGGCACCAGTCCGAGTACGCCACGAGAGACTTGGCCAGCCGGGACTCGCGGGCCACCAGGCTCACCAGCTCGATCTCGGCGCCGGCCAGATCGATCGTCGCCGGGGCACACGAGAGACCCTCGATCCCCTCGACCGGTGCGACGACCTCGTGCAGGGGGCGGCTGTCGATCAGGACGTCATAGACCGACGGCACTTCGCTGTGGTGCTCGACGCCCAAGGCGGTCGAGGCGTTGCCCTGTGGATCGAGGTCGAGGACCAGGACCTCGAGGCCCTGCAGGGCCAGCGCGGCGGCCAGGTTGACCGTCGTCGTCGTCTTGCCGACCCCACCCTTCTGGTTGGCAACGGTCAGGATCCGGGTCTGGCTCGGAGCGGGCAGTGGGTCCCCGACCCGGCCGGCGAGCACCCGCAGAGCCGTCTCGGCGGCGCGGGCGATGGGGGTGTCATCGGTGGCGGCCATTCCCTCGCCGGGATCGTCGGTCACCGCGATCTCCTCTGCCGTCGAGGCACCGCCGAGGCGGCCCAGCTGTCCCAGGACGTCATCCGGCGGGCTCTCCACGGTGCGTGTTTCACGGGAAACCGCCGGTTCGGCAGGCCGAGTGGCCGGCGCGGACGTTTCACGTGAAACGTCTGCGGGGGCACTCCAGGTGATCCGGATCGGCGCCTCGAGGACCCGGCCGGCGAGCACGGGCTCACCTCCGCGGCCATCCTCCGGCGCCGGCGCGTGGTCCGGCTGGTCCGGCTGGTCCGCCTGGTCCGGCTGGTCCGGCTGGTCCGGCTGGTCCAACCCCTCGGTGGTGTTGGGCCACCCCAGGCCGCCGGTGGACCGGTCGTCGATCTCGACGCCCTCGTCGTCGTGGCCGGGCCGCGGTGGCCAGCCCAACCCCGTGTCCCTCGTCTCGACGGCCGTCGAGGTCGTCACACCGGTGTCCTCTCGTCAGATCACACTGGTCAGATCACGCTGGTCAGATCACGCTGGCAGATCCGGCACGGTCTCGGCTCCGGACGTGTCCTGCCGACCGTACGGCTCATCCGGGCAGACCCTATGGCCCGCTCCGTCCGACACGCCAGGCGACCGGCGGCTCAGCGCCGGCGGGACGTGCGGCGCGGGGAACTCGTCGGCGGTTCGGCATGAATCGTCCTGGTATCGGGCGCTGTGCCCGCGCCGCTGACCACCCGGACCACGCGGACGGCCGGTTCGATGACCCCCTCGCCGTAGACCTCGAGGGCCCACGCGCTGGCCCCCAGCCCGGGAAGGGTCGCGACGACAGCCTCCAGCTCGGCGGCCGCCCGGTCGCCCTTCAGCGCCAGCACCGAGCCTGCGGGCCGCAGCAACGGCAGGCACCAGCGGAGCAGTCGGTCCATCGGGGCCACGGCACGAGAGGTGACGACCTCGGCGTCCAGCACTCCGTGCACCTCCTCCGCCCGGGCCCGGTGCACCGTCACGGAGCCGTCGAGGCCGAGTCGGTCGACCACCTCGGTCAGGAAGCGGGTCCGACGGAGCAGCGGCTCGAGCAGCGTGACCTGCAGGTCGGGGCGGGCCACCGCGAGTACCAGCCCGGGCAGGCCGGCGCCGCTGCCCACGTCGATGACGTCCGCGCCCGGTGGGATTCCGGTCGCGACAACCGCACAGTTGAGGAGATGGCGGTCCCAGATCCGGTCGGCTTCCCGCGGCCCGATCAGGCCGCGCTGCACCCCGTCGATCCGCAGGATCTCGGCGTACTGCTCGGCCAGCGTGAGGCGCTCCCCGAAGATGCCGCGGGCGACGGTTTCACGTGAAACGCCACCGGGTGTCGTCACTGTGTCGTCAGGGCCCTGTCAGGCGGGCAGGACGACGACGTACCGCCCGGGCTCCTCGCCGTCCGACTCGCTGCGCAACCCTGCCTCTGCCACGGCGTCGTGCACGATCTTGCGCTCGAACGGCGTCATCGGCTCGAGCTGGGCCGGCTTGCCGGTGCTCCGGACCGTCTCGGCGGTCGTCCGGCCGAGCTCGCTCAGCACGGCTCGCCGCCCCGCCCGGTACCCCCCGATGTCGAGCATCAGCCGACTCCGCTGCCCGGTGCTGGTCAGGACCGCCAGCCGGGTGAGCTCCTGCAACGCCTCGAGCACGACACCGTCGCGACCGACCAGGTCGTCGAGGTCCCCGCCCACGATGGACACCAGGGCGCGGTCGCGCTCCACGTCCATGTCGATGTCCCCGTCGAGGTCCGCGATGTCGAGCAGCTCCTCGAGGTAGTCCGCGGCGATCTCACCCTCGCGCTCGAGATCCGGCTGGCCGGGCTGGGTCGAGCCGGCCGTCTCGCCGGTGTCGCCGGTGTCGCCCGTCTCGACGGCATCGACCGGGTCGACTGTGTCCTCGGTGTCGACCGGGTCGACCGTGTCCTCGGTGTCGACCGGGTCGACTGCCTCGCCGGTGTCGCTGGCTGGGACCTCGGGGTGGGAGTGGGGCTGCGTCATCGGAGGGTTCCTTCGTCGTGCGATGAGGGAGGCGAGGGGGGAAAGGCCTGGGGCGTGGCAGATCGGCCGGCCGCCTATCGCTTCTTCTTGTTGCGTTTCGGCTGCTGTCGCTGCCCGGGCTTCGCCGGAGGGTTTCCGTCTGTCCCGGTCGTCCCGTCGGCGCCAGGGGTCCCGGTAGCGCCCTCGGCCGTCGTCCCGCCGGGACCGCCGCTGGACGGCGCCGCCGGGTGCTTGGCCTCCTTGGCGGCCCGACGTCGCTCCAGGGCCTCGTAGGCGGGCGAGCCGGGGGACGGGTTGCGCCGGATGACGTAGAACTGCTGGCCCATCGACCAGAGGTTCGTCGTCAGCCAGTAGAGGAGGACACCGATCGGGAAGTTCACGCCGGACACGGCGAAGACCAGCGGGAAGACGTACAGCAAGATCTTCTGCTGCTGGGCGAACGGGTTGTTCATCGCGTCAGCCGGCATGTTCTTGCTCATCAGCTGCTTCTGCGTCAGGAACGTGGTCGCCGACATCAGCACGATCATGATGGCGGTGACGACCTGCACCGTGACGCTCTCTGCGCCGAGGAACTTGTCCGAGATCGGCGCCCCGAAGATCGTCGCCTGGGCCGCCTGCTCGGCCAGCCGCTCGGTGAGCGCGCCCTTCGCGTCGGGCGGGTTCTTGCCGATCCCGTTGAGGACCGAGAAGAGGGCGAAGAAGATCGGCGCCTGCAGCAGGATCGGCAGGCAGCTCGCGAGCGGGTTGGTCCCGTTGTCGCGGTAGAGCTTCATCATCTCCTGCTGCTGCTTCTGCCGACTCTCCGGGTCGGTCTTGCCCTTGTACTTGGTCTGGATCTTCTTGACCTCGGGCTGCAGGATCTGCAGGCCGCGCTGGGCGTTGATCTGCTTCACGAAGAGCGGGATGAGCAGGATCCGGATCACGACGACCAGGCCGACGATCGCGCCGCCCCAGGCCAGGCCACTGCCGGGGTCCACACCCAACGTCTTGAAGAAGGTATGGAACGCCACCATGATGGCGGTCACCACCGCATAGAGCGGCTCGAGCAGCTGGGCGGTCACGGTCGGGCTCCTGCTCCCTGGGGGGCGGCGGCGGTCGGGTTATCGCCCGAGCGGGTGGACGGCGGGACGGGATCGAGCCCGCCGGGGTTCCACGGGTGACAACGCAGCAACCGACGAGTCGCCAGCAGGGTTCCACGCAACGGTCCGTGGCCGCGCAGCGCCTCCACCGCGTAGGCGGAGCAGGACGGGTAGAACCGGCACCGCGGTCCGAGCAGCGGCGACACGACCAGTTGATAGGCCCGGATCGGGAGCACCAGCGCCGCGACCACGAACCGGCGCAACGCGGTCATGCCGACACCGCCCGCTCGAGGGCCCGCTCGAGAGCTGCGGCGAGCTGGGCGTGACTCGCGGTCGCGCTGGCGGGCAGGGCTCGCACCACGACCCGGCTCCCGCTCGGCAACCGGTCAAGCCGCGCCGCCACGAGGTGGCGCAGGCGGCGGCGCACCCGGTTGCGGGTCACTGCCGGGCCGACGGCGCGAGAGACGACGAATCCCACCCGGGGCGCGGATCCGGTCGAGGACGGGCCGGCGTCGGCCGTGTCGCTACCGGCAGAGCTGCCGCTACCGGTGGAGACATGGACGACGAGCAGCCCGGCGCCGCGGGCACCACGGGCCGACCGCAGGGTCGCGACGAAGTCCGCGCGACGACGCAGCCGGGA
The DNA here is from genome assembly GCA_036380775.1 of Actinomycetes bacterium. Classification (GTDB taxonomy): domain Bacteria; phylum Actinomycetota; class Actinomycetes; order JACCUZ01; family JACCUZ01; genus DASVED01. Next base: position 2,194 of record DASVED010000021.1, on the reverse strand, counting down.
TCCGGCCGGGAGCACGTCGGTCAGGCCGAGAGCCGCGTGCGCCCCTTGGAGCGCCGGGCGGCGATGATGGCGCGACCAGCACGCGTGCGCATACGCAGGCGGAAGCCGTGGGTCTTGGCCCGCCGGCGGTTGTTCGGCTGGAACGTGCGCTTGCTCACTCGTGGGCTCCTGGACCTGACGTCGGGTGGATCGGCTGGTGGGCACGGACGAGGCGCAGACCGGGCAGGCCGCAGCAGCAGTCGTCGGCGCGACCGGGCAACGGTACGGTCGGCAGACGCTCGCGGTCAAACCGCCGGGAGCCCACGCCAGGGCGCCGGAGAACCGGGCAGCCTCGCACCGCTCGACGCCCGCTCGGCTCCCGACACGCCGGGCGATCGCCCGCCCACTGAGAAATCCTGGCCCGGTTGTGGACAACCGCTTGCTGCGGGGTGCGCTGCGTTGTTAGCGTCTCGCCCGGTCGTCGGCCCCTTCCTCGTTGTGCGGACCGTCGCCAACCGGTGCCGTTGCGCGCCCCGTCACAAGGGCCGTGCATATCGGGACATCTCCGGGCAACCTATGTACACAGGTTGTGGACGAGCATGTGGACGCCGGGTGCGACAAGCCGGCGGAGCGTGCCACCGCACGGGCCCACGTACGGGTAGGACGCATGTGCGGACCGGACGTTTCCGCATCCGGTGCCGCACACGAGAGGGATGACGTGGTGACCGACGAGACCGTGACGGACGTTGACCGGGACCCGGCCCTGGACGGGCTGGCCGAGCTGGAAGAGGCCTGGACGCGGGCGCGGGCAGCCCTCGAGGACACGGTCACTCCCCAGCAGCGCGCCTTCATCGGCCTGAGCCGGCTCGACGGCGTCGTCGGGGACACCGCACTGCTCTCGGTGCCACACCAGTTCGCGAAGGACGTGATCGAGCAGCGCCTCCGCGACGTCATCACCTCGGTGCTCACCGAGCAGCTGGGCCGTGACCTGCGGGTGGCGGTCGTGGTGGACCCCAGCCTCGACGGATCGGCCGCCCACGCCGAGCCGGCGGCGATCGGGCTGCAGCCCGGTCCCGAGCCCGAACCAGCGGGGACGACCGCGCCGAACGCCGAAGCGGCCGGGACGGGCCGCGAGCCGGGCGCCCGGCGGGAGAGCGAGCCGACCCGGCTCAACCCGCGCTACCTCTTCGAAACGTTCGTCATCGGGTCCAGCAACCGGTTCGCCCACGCCGCCGCGGTCGCGGTGGCCGAGGCTCCGGCCAAGGCCTACAACCCGTTGTTCATCTACGGTGACTCGGGCCTCGGGAAGACGCACCTGCTGCACGCCATCGGCCACTACGGCATGAGCCTCTACCACGGGGTCCGGGTGCGCTACGTGAGCTCGGAGGAGTTCACCAACGACTTCATCAACTCGATCCGCGACGGCCGGGCCGAGGGCTTTCGCCGGCGCTATCGCGACGTGGACATCCTGCTCGTCGACGACATCCAGTTCCTGGAGAACAAGGAGCAGACGCAGGAGGAGTTCTTCCACACCTTCAACACGCTGCACAACGCCAACAAGCAGATCGTGATCTCCAGCGATCGTCCGCCGCAGCAGCTGGTGACGCTGGAGGACCGCCTGCGCAACCGGTTCCACTGGGGCCTGATCACCGACGTCCAGCCGCCCGAGCTGGAGACCCGGATCGCGATCCTGCGCAAGAAGGCGGCCCAGGAACGGCTGGCTGCGCCCCCCGAGGTCCTCGAGTTCATCGCCAGCAAGATCTCGACGAACATCCGCGAGCTCGAGGGCGCGCTCATCCGGGTCACCGCCTTCGCCAGCCTCAACCGGCAGGGCGTCGACCTGGCGCTGGCCGAGATCGTGCTCAAGGACCTCATCCCGGACAACAGCCAGCCCGAGATCACCGCCGCCACGATCATGGCCCAGACGTCGGCGTACTTCGGTCAGTCGATGGAGGAGCTGTGCGGCTCCTCCCGCTCGCGGGTCCTCGTCAACGCGCGTCAGATCGCGATGTACCTCTGCCGGGAGCTCACCGACCTGTCGCTGCCCAAGATCGGCCAGCAGTTCGGCGGCCGAGACCACACGACCGTCATGCACGCGGACAAGAAGATCCGCCAGCTGATGGCCGAGCGGCGCAGCGTCTACAACCAGGTCACCGAGCTGACAAACCGGATCAAGTCCCAGGCGCGGGCCGGTTGATGGCGCCGCAGCCCACGT
>DASVED010000020.1:0-4419 GCA_036380775.1 Actinomycetes bacterium | reverse complement strand
GCCGTCCGCAGGTCAGGCACCTGCCGATCCTCGCACGCGCCTCAGAGGTCGCCGGCCGCCACCGCGAGAAGCCGCTCGATGACCCGCGCGTCGGTGCGCAGCCCGTCGTGGCCGAGCTCGTTGGTCACCCACGGCCGGACGTTGCCGATCGTGCGTGCGGTCTCCATCGAGAACGCCGACTCGACGTACATGTCGTCGTGGAAGATCGCGGCGGCGACGGGTACCTGGTTCGCGGCGAGCCGGTCACGGTCGTAGAGGGCGGGCCACTCGTCGTACGCCGCGAGGAGCCCGGCTGCTTCTCGCAGCGGGGCCAGGGTCCGGTCGACCTCGAACATCCAGGGATACACCGCCTCCCCGGTCGGCCGCAGCGGGCGGGCGTCCGGCGACAGCTCGGGCAGCTCGTCGCGCACCCGCTGTGCCGCCCACCGCGACGCCGCGCCGTCGCAGTAGATGCTCTCGTGCAGCACGGCGTACAGCGGCCGGGTGGCGAAGGAGGTCGCGTCCTCGACCGCGACCAGCAGCGCGTCGGAGAGCTCACCGCCGGCCCAGGCCGTCTCGAGCAGATGGTGCAGCTGCTCGAGGCCGTCGGCGTAGCCGAGTGTCATCCCTAGCTGCTGCAGGCGGGGGACGGTCAGCGGGTCGCCGGAGGGGAGCCGTACGTCGTGATCGGCTACGTGGTCCGCGACCGCGTCCAGGCGGGCGGTGTCGCCGGCGTAGCGGTCCTGGTGCCGCTCCCATCGCTCGCCCACCCGCGCGGCGGTGGCCCGGTAGACCTCGTCCACTGTCCGGCCGACCGGCGGCAGCCCTGCAGTGAGCAGCACGCGCTCCAGCCCCGCGGGCGCCGCCGACAGGTAGGTGGTCGCGACGAACCCGCCGTAGCTCTGGCCCAGCACCGTCCATGGCCGGTCGCCCGCCACCTCGCGTCGGAGCGCCTCGGCGTCCCGGACGATCGAGTCGGCGCGGAAGCAGGTGAGCCGCCGGGCCTGCTCGGCCGGGGTCAGCCCCGCCAGCGTCTGCCGGGTCTGGGCCGTGGACCGGCCGGTGCCCCGCTGGTCGAGCAGGAGGACCCGGTGGTCCTTCAGGGCCCGACCTAGCCACCCGCTGCGGCCGGTCGGGCGAGGACCGGCCACGCCGGGGCCGCCACCGAGGTACAGCAGCCAGGGGAGGTCCTGGTCCCGCTTGCGCGGGGCGACGACCTCCCGCGCGTACACGGTGATCTGCTCGCCGTTCGGCGCGTCGTGGTCCAGCGGCACCGTGACCTCGTGCTCCACCACCTGCAAGCCCGGCAGTCGGTAGCCCCCGAGTCGCATGCGCCAGACGCTAGCCGGAAACTCGGCGCGCTCACTCGAGGATGAGGCCGAGCGTTCGCGCGGTCAGCAGGCTGGCGCTGGCGGGTCAGCGTCCGGTTGTACCGACCGGAGCCCCGCCAGCCCGGCGGACCGGATTGAGCACCGGACAACGGGCGGTCCCACGGATCGCCGCGTGCACCACCGTGTGGCATCGTCCGCGGGATGGACGAGGCGCGGCTGCACCGGGTGACCGAGGACGACTGGTCGCTGCTGCGAGCGACCCGCCTCGAGATGTTGACGGACACCCCGAAGGCCTACCTCGAGACCGTGCCCGACGCTCTGGCGCGGACCGAGGACGAGTGGCGCTTCCGCGCACGGAGGGGAGCGGCCGGTCCGACGAACTTCGCGGTGGCTGCGACAGCTCCCCATGACCCCAGCCGCTGGGTTGGCTACATGGCGTGCTTCGTCGACGTGCCGGGGACAGCGATCCTGGTGAGCGTCTACGTCGCGCCGGAACAGCGCGGCGCCGGCCTCGCCGTCCGGATGGTCGACTCCTGCCGGGACTGGGCCCGCCACGAGGCCGGCGCCCACGCGATGACCCTGCTGGTGCACGAGCACAACGACCGCGCTCGCGCCTTCTACCGCCGCTACGGCTTCGTGGAGACCGGGCAGACCATGCCCTACCAGCTGGCCCCTGGCGAGCAGGAGATCGAGATGCGGCTGCCCCTCTGAGGGCGGCCGACCGGCCCTGGTTGACTGCTCGGATGCTGCCTTGGAGCGCCGACCTCGCCGGCCGGCTCGACCGGCTGTCCATCACGTCCGGGCTCCTGCGGGGCAACCCGCTCGGTGACCCGCACGAGCGACCGGTCTGGGTCTACACCCCGCCCGGCTACGACCAGGCCGACGAGCGCTACCCGGCCGTCTATGTCATCCAGGGCTACACCGGTCACGTCGCCATGTGGGGCAACCGCTCGCCGTTCCGGCAGCCCTTCGTCGAGACGGCGGACCGGGTGTTCGCCGAGGGGGAGGCGCCGCCGTGCGTCGTGGTCTACGTGGACGCCTGGACCGCCTACGGGGGATCACAGTTCGTGGACTCGGCCGGGACGGGTCGCTACCACTCGTACCTGTGTGACGAGGTCGTGCCGTGGGTGGACGGCCACTACCGGACGATCCCTGACCGCGAGTCGCGGGCGATCAGCGGCAAGTCCAGCGGCGGCTTCGGCGCCATGATCACGCCGATGCTGCGTCCTGACCTGTTCGGCGCGCTGGCCACGCACGCGGGTGATGCGCTCTACGAGTACTGCTACCTGCCGGAGTTCGCCCAGGTGGTGCGCCACCTGCGCGAGTACGACGGCGACATCTGGCGGTGGTGGGACGACTTCCGCGGCCGGCCCGCCTTCAGCAAGAAGGAGGACGAGTCGCTGATCATGGCCCTGGGCTGCTCCGCGGCGTTCTCGCCGGGCGAGGACGGCCGGCCGGTGCTGCCGGTCGACCCCCGGACCGGTGTGCTGCGGCCCGAGGTGTGGGAGAGGTGGCTGGCCTGGGACCCGGTGCGGATGGTCGGGAGGTACGCCGAGGCGTTGCTGTCCCAGCGCGCCATCTGGATCGACGCCGGCACGGAGGACGACTTCTACCTCGACCTCGGGGCGCAGGCGTTCCGCGACGAGCTCGCCCGGGTCGGCGTGGAGCCCGACCGGGTCCGGTTCGAGCTGTTCCCGGCGACGCACGCCGCCATCGACTACCGCTACCCGATGGCGCTGGCCTGGCTGGCCGGCCGGCTGGCGCGCTGAACAGCGCGGCCGGCTGCACCAACCCCTCCGCCGGGCGTGCGACTCCCCGCCCCCGGACAGTGACGGTCCGGTAACGTCCCGGTGCGTGCCCTAGCGGGCTTGCCGGCATGGAGGAGGACGCATGGCGATCGTGGTCGGATACGTGCCCAGGGCCGAAGGTCGGGCAGCTCTCCGCCGGGCAGCCGAGGAGGCGCGCCTCCGCTCGGTCCGGCTGGTCGTCGTCAACTCGAACCGGGGCGGGACACATCTCGACTCCGAGGACGCCGTCGAGCACGAGCGCGAGCTGGCCGAGGTGCGAGCCCAGCTGGACGCGGAGGGCATCGAGAACGAGGTGCGTCAGCTCGTCCGGGGCCTCGATCCAGCGGAGGACCTGATCGCAGTCGCGAAGGAGACGTCAGCGGACTTCATCGTCATCGGCCTCCGCCGCCGCACCCCCGTGGGCAAGCTGATCCTCGGCAGCAACGCGCAGCGCATCCTTCTCGAGGCGCCGTGTCCGGTCCTGGCCGTCAAGGCCGAGGAGTAGCGCGTGGGCACGGGGTGAGCGAGCCTCCGGAGGAGGCAGACCGTCACGGCGGGTTCGGGGCGTACGCCGGTCAGGGACTCGAGTCGTCGGACAGCGCGCTGCTGGAGACTCTCGTCCTGGAGGCGCCGGTCGCTTTTGCGTTCTACGACACCGACCTCCGGTACCGGCGCATCAACCGGATGCTGGCAGACGTCAACGGTCTGGCGATGGCCGACCACATCGGACGCCGGCCCAGCGAGGTGCTGGGTGGCGAGCTGGGCCTGGCCGTGGAGGCCCGTCTGAGAGAGGTGCTCGAGACCGGGCGCGTGGTCGAGGACGACGACTTCACCGCCCTCTCACCCGTGACCGGAGAGCTGCGCTTCTACGAGTCCAAGTGGTTCCCGGCCCCCGGCCCGCTGGGCGACGTCATCGGGGTCGCTGTGCTGGTCTCCGACGTCACGGACCGGCGGCGCAACGAGGACGCTCTGCGCCGCAGCACGGAGCGGACAGCCCGGTTGCAGCGAGCCACGGCCGCCCTCGCCCAGGCGCTGACCGTCGACGAGGTGCGCAGCGTGGTCGGCGAGACGGCCCGCACCGCCGTCGGTGCCGAGCTCGTCGAGATCGTGCTCAGTGACGACCCGGACGTCCGCGCCGCGACCGGCACGGGAGGGGACCCCCGGGTGGTGGTCCTGGACCTGGTCGTGTCCGGCGGCAGCATCGGCGTGCTCCGTCTCAGCCTCGCCGAGCCGGTGGCCCCCGACGAGGACGCGTTCCTGGGCGCCCTGGCCGGGCAGTGCGCCATCGCACTGGAGCGGGCGCGGCTCTACGAGAGGGAGCG
>DASVED010000019.1:0-7754 GCA_036380775.1 Actinomycetes bacterium | reverse complement strand
CCGGCTGTTCCAGCTCGAGCTCGAGCACTACGAGAAGATCGAGGGTGCCCTGCTGTCGCTGGACGGCAAGGCCAACCGGCTCGCCACGATGATCCGCAGCAACCTCGGCCTGGCCATGCAGGGGCTGGCGGTCGTGCCGGTCTTCGCCGGCTACGACCTCGAGCGGCGGCGGGGCCGGATCTTCTCCTACGACGTGACCGGCGGCCGGTACGAGGAGCACGACCACCACAGCGTCGGGTCCGGCTCGGTGTTCGCCCGCGGGTCCCTCAAGAAGCTGTGGCGGCCCGACCTGGACCCCGACGCCGCCGTCCGGGTCGCCGTGGAGGCGCTCTGGGACGCCGCGGACGACGACTCCGCGACCGGGGGACCCGACACCGTCCGGCGGATCTGGCCGGTGGTCGCCACGGTCACCGCCGCCGGCTACCTGCGCGTCCCCGAGGCGACCCTGGCCGACGTCGTGGGGACGGTCATCGACGCCCGCCGCGCGGGGCACGCCCACGACGGCCCCGGCCGCCGGACCGACGACGGAGGCCTGCGATGAGCATGCCGTTCTACGTCTCGCCCGAGCAGCTCATGAAGGACCGCGCCGACTACGCCCGCAAGGGCATCGCGCGCGGCCGCAGCGTGGTCGTCATCGCCTACGACGGCGGCATCCTCTTCGTCGCCGAGAACCTCTCACGCGCGCTGCACAAGATCTCGGAGATCTACGACCGGATCGCCTTCGCCGCGGTCGGCAAGTACAACGAGTTCGAGAACCTGCGGATGGCGGGCGTCCGGTACGCCGACCTGCGCGGCTACTCGTACGACCGCCAGGACGTCACGGGCCGCGGGCTCGCCAACGTGTTCGCCCAGACCCTGGGCACGATCTTCACGGTCGAGTCCAAGCCGTACGAGGTGGAGATCGTCATCGCAGAGGTCGGCGAGACGGCGGACGACGACCAGATCTACCGCCTGACCTACGACGGGTCCGTGGCCGACGAGCACGGCTTCGTTGCGATGGGCGGGTCCGCGGAAGCGATCACCACCTCGCTGGAGGAGCGCTACCGCGACGGCATGTCCTTGCAGGAGGCCCTCACCACCGCCGTGGAGCTCCTCGGCCGCGACCCTGTCTCCGGCGAGCAGCGCAACCTCACCGCCGCCCAGCTGGAGGTGGCGGTGCTGGAGCGCGGTCGCCCGCGCCGCAAGTTCCGCCGCGTGGGCGGGGCGGCGCTCAACTCGATGCTCGGCGGTCCGGCCGGCGGCGCGGACAGCGGAGGCACCCCGTCGCCGGACGAGCGGGAGACCCCGCCGCCCACCTCGCTGGCCGGCGGGTCGCACGAGCCGTCCGAGCCGCCCCCCGAGAGCCCGTCCGAGTAGGCAAGCTCCTACCCTTGATCGGCGGCCGACCAGCCTCGGGGCTTGCCCGGCGTGAGGGATCCGCCGCAGAGGGGCGCGACCGCGCGGGCTCACACCTGACCGGACAATTCACCCGTAGGCTGCGTCGGGTCGGTGCCTACCGCGCCGGTGCCATCTCGACCCGGGGGATGCCACGTGTTCAGCCCAGCTCGTCGCGCACGGTCCCGCGCGCTGCTCGTCCTCGTCTCGGCTCTCGCGCTCACCGCGCCGCTGGCCCCGTCCGCGGCGCAGGCGTCGGTGACCGATGTGGGGGAGACCCAGCAGATCAGCTTCCGCGGGGCGACCGTGACGGTGCCCGCGTCCTGGCCGGTCCGGCGGATGACGGGACGCGCAGGCTGCGTGCGGTTCGACCGGCAGGCGGTGTACGTCGGTGACCCGGCCAGCATCACCTGCCCACCGCACATCGTCGGCCGGACCCAGGCCGTCCATCTGACCACAGGGAGCGTCGCCGGGATCACCACCCCCGACCGCGTCGTCACCGCCGACGGGTCGCCGGTCTCGGTCGTCGTGTCAGCGGGCGAAGAGACCGCGGCGGCCCGCACCATTGCCAGGAGCGTCAGCTTCGACGACGCGGCAGCCGACGTCGTCGCGCCGGCCGACCTCGCCGATGCCCGCACCTTTGCTGGTACCTCCAGCGTGGCGGCGACCGACTCCGCGCAGCCCCGCCTGGCGGACACCACCTTCACCGGTCAGGGGTTCGACGCCTGCACGGCCAGGTCACTGACCGAGCTCGCCACCTGGTTCCAGACATCGCCCTACAAGGCCGTGAACATGTACATCGGCGGTGCGAGCCGCGGCTGCTCCCAGCCGAACCTCAATGCGTCGTGGGTCAGCGGCGCCATCGCCCAGGGCTGGGTCCTGATCCCGACGTACGTCGGGCTGCAGGCGTCCTGCAACGACTACCCGAACGAGATCGACCCGGCCCAGGCCTCCGCGCAGGGCATCGCCGCCGCGGACGACGCTGTCGCGCAGATGAGTGCCCTCGGACTCGGCATCGGCAACCCGATCTACTTCGACATGGAGGCATTCAGCTACTCGAACACCACCTGCCGGCAGGGCGTCCTGGACTTCCTCGACTCGTGGAGCGCCCAGCTGCGCTACCGGGGGTACGTCCCCGGGGTCTACGGAAGCGCGAACTCCACCATCAGGGCGATCGTCTCCCAGCTGTCGACGCCCACGTTCGACCTGCCCGACCAGCTCTGGATCGCCCGCTGGTGCCCGGAGCCCTACTCCACCTCGTGCTACATCGGCACCGACGACCCGCAGGTCCCCGCGGACCAGTGGGCGAACCACCAGCGCATCCGCCAGTACCGGGGCGGACACCAGGAGACCTGGGGTGGCGTCACCATCAACATCGACAGCAACACGGTGGACGCCGCGGTGTCGCCGAGCTCCCTGGCCGCGGACGGCTCGTTCGTCAGCGTGACGGGCCGGCCGGAGCTCTTCCGGATCGTCGGCGGCGCGCCCGTCTACACCAGCTCGTGGGAGTCGGTCGGGCTGCCGGCCCAACCGGTCCAGCAGCTCTCGCAGACGCAGTTCGACTCGCTGCCCGACCGGCCCGCCACCGGCACGTTCGTCGCCGGGGGCGCAACCGGCTTGATCTACCGCATCAGCGGGGGCATCGCGTCCTACGTGCCCTCGTGGGCGCCGTACGGCGGGCCGCAACCGACGACCACCGTCGACCAGGCCGCGCTGGACAACGCCGGCACCGGTGGGGTCTGGAACCACCTGACCAGCGGGAAGCCCAGCGTCCGGACGACCGGGCCCAGCGGCAACGGGACGACCGCGACAAGGGAACGCTTCACCTACGCCGGCGCGATCAGCTCGAGCGCGATCCGCAACTACGACGTGCGCTGGCGTAAGGCCAGGTGGGACGGGGGCTTCGACTCGTGGACGCGACCGGCGTCCTGGCAGCGCACGACCGCCGACGGCGTGCCTTTGGGCCTGCGCGCGGGTCGGACCTACTGCGTCTCGGTGCGGGCGCGCAACCGGGCTGGGCAGCTGTCCGGCTGGTCGGGTGGCCGCTGCCTCTCACGTGCGCTGGACGACCGTCGCCTCAGTCCGTCGAGCGGCTGGACGACCAGGACGGGGGACAGCTACTACCTCGACACGTACCGGGCGACGAAGCGGAAGGGCGCCACTCTCACCAGGTCCGGGGCGGTCCTCAAGCGGGTCGGCATCGTGGCGACGACCTGCCCGCGGTGCGGGAAGGTGGCCGTCCTGGTCGACGGCCGCAGGGTCGGGCGGATCAACCTCGAGTCGGCGTCGACCCGCCGCCGCCAGGTGCTGATGCTCCCCGCGTTCACGAGGGAGCGCGGAACGGTGACGATCAGGGTCCGGTCGACCGGTCTGAAGGTGCAGATCGACGGCCTGGTGATCAGCAGGAGCTGATGCCGGCCCCGGTCCCGGCGTCTACCGACAATTCGGGGCATGTCAGGACTTCACAAGACACGCGCCAGGGAGGAGTGTCGAGCCAGTCCAGTCGACGGAAAGGAACCGTCGAGGAGGTGAAGGACTGTGCGCACACCATCTCGCACGCTAGCGGGGGCAGCCGCGCTGACCGCGGCGGCACTCGTCCTCGCAATGGGACCGGGCGGCGTTGCGGCGTCCGGCGAGCAGGGCAGGGGGACCGGAGAACCCGGGACGTTCCCCGGCGACTCGCTCGAGGTCAAGGAGAGAGACAGCCGCAAGGGCCGGGTCGCGCCGTCCGCGCGCCAGCTGGCCGCGGTGAAGGAAGCAGGCGCCCGCGCCCGCTGGAACGACTTCGGCACGCCTGCCGTGCTGACCTCGACCGGCCGGCCGCTGGCTGAGGGGTTGCCGGCCGAGCCGGTGGCGGCCGCTCGGGCGTACGTCGCCGCCAACCGTGCCGTGCTCGGGCTCACCGAGCGTGCGGCCGCGGCACTGGACGTCATCAGCGTCGCCCCGCTCGGCAAGGGCGCCGCCGTCGTGCTCAGGCAGCGGTTCGGCAGCCTGGTCGCCGGCCGCGACGGGCTGCTCTCTGTCGGTGTCCGCGACGGCGCCGTCTGGCACGTGAGCTCGTCTCTCGCCCGCGACGCCGGCCGCCCGGCGGCGGCGACACTGTCCGCCGACGACGCCGCACGGGTCGCCGCTGAGGATGCCGGTATCGATCGGACCGCTGTCCAGGCGGTCGAGCTGGTCGCCGTCCCCGTGCCGCAGGGCGCCGCACGCGCTGCCTACGAGGTCGTCCTGATCGGCCAGAACGATGCCGGACCGGTCGGCTTCACCACCTACGTCGACGCACGCAACCGCAGTGTGCTCGTCCGCGAGGACCTGGTCGACCACAGCGCGGACAACCCGGCCTGGGAGGTCTTCCCCAACACGCCGCCGTTCGACTACTCGTCGACCGACACGCGCGTGCGGTGGTGCTTCCTGCCCGGACCCGGTTGCGACGAGGTGGTCGGTACGCCCGCTTCGCCGCTCGCCTGGGACGTCAAGCCGGCCAACGGGACGCCGACCCAGACGACGGATGGGAACAACTCATTCGCCGTCCACAACTGGTTCAGCAACGACCCCTTCAAGGTCGGTAGCGAGCTGGCGACGCCGAGGCCGGATCGCGAGTACAACTACGCCTGGACCAACCAGTGGCTCAGGGAGAAGTGCTCGCCAGCGGTCTTCGACACAGCCGCCCGCAACGACATCGACGCTGCGCGGGGGAACCTGTTCGCGATGCACAACCGGATGCACGACTGGTCGTACCACCTCGGCTTCACCGAAGCCACGTTCAACATGCAGGACGACAACTTCGGCCGGGGCGGCAAGATGAACGACCCGGAGCAGGGCAACGCGCAGGCCGGCGGTGTCACGGGTGGCCCCCCGACCTTCGCGGCGCGCGACAACGCGAACCAGATCACCCCGCCGGACGGCCACCCGCCGATCACCAACATGTACCTGTGGCAGCCGATCGCCGGCTCGTTCTACGCACCGTGCGTGGACGGCGACTTCGACATGTCGGTGATCGCGCACGAGTACGGCCATGCCATCACCAACCGGATGGTCGCCGGCCCACGGAACGGCCTGAGCTCGCCACAGGGCATGAGCGAGAGCTGGTCCGACCTGCTGGCGATCGAGTACCTCGCGGAGCACGGCTACGCGGCGCCGGGCAGCCGGGCGTTCACGATCGGGCAGTACGTCACTAGCGACCCGGTCGCGGGCATCCGCAACTACAACATGAGCGACAGCCCGCTGAACTACAGCCACATCGACTACGACTTCGTCGGGCTGCAGGTCCACGCGTCGGGCGAGGTGTGGAGCGCCACCAACTTCGACATCAGGCAGGCACTGATCGGACGCTACGGCGCGGGAACCGCTGCGGTGCAGAAGTCCTGCGCCAACGGCGAGACGCCGGTCTCCAGCTGCCCGGGGAACCGGCGCTGGGCCCAGCTCATGGTCGACTCGTACCTGCTGTTGGCGGTCTCCGGCGTCAGCATGGTCGACTCCCGGGACGCCCTGCTCGCGGCGGACATGATCCGCTTCGGCGGTGCGAACCAGGACCTGCTGTGGAACGCCTTCGCCAAGCGAGGCCTGGGTGAGGGTGCTGCCAGCAACGGTCCGGGGGACCCGAACCCGACGCCGAGCTTCAGGTCGCCGTTCGCGGACGAGGCAGTGGTGACGTTTGCCCCGGTCGACGAGACCGGACAGACCGTCGCGGGTGCCCGGCTGTTCGTGGGCGACTACCAGGCCAGGGCCCGTGCCGTGGCAGACACCGATCCTGCAACGTCGCTCGGCAACACCGTCCAGCTCGTGCCAGGCACGTACGACCTGCTGGCCACGGCCGCAGGTCGAGGGCACGTGCGGGTGGGACCTGTCGACGTCACCGCAGGCTCTACACCCACCTTGTCCGTCGAGATGCCGACGAACCTGGCGTCTGGCACCGCCGGCGCGACGGCGAGCGGCGACGGGATCAACCTGCCCCGGCTCATCGACGACGACGAGGCCACCAACTGGGCGTCCCTCGGCAGCGCGGTCGCCGGCAAGCAGGTGACCGTGAACCTGGCGGGCGACGATGCCCACCGGGTGGGCAGCGTCCAGGTGAGTGCGATGCTGCGGCCGCCGTTGACGGGCGATCCCGACACCGGCACGCAAGGCCGGGTCTCGGCCCTGCGGCAGTTCCGGGTGCTCGCGTGCGCGACGGCAGGTCCGGTGGACTGCACGGACGCCGCGGACTTCAGCCCGGTGTTCACCAGCCCGGCGGACGCGTTCCCCTCGGTCGCGCCGCGACCGCGCGCGCCGGAGCTGATCCTGCGGACGTTCGACATCCCGGACACCAGGGCGACCCACCTCCGCTTGGAGGTGGTGACCAACCAGTGCACGGGCGCCCCGGACTACGCGGGTGAGCAGGACGCCGATCCTCGGGCGGACACCGACTGCACCACGGCGAGCCCGCAGGCGCGGATCGTCCGGGCGGCGGAGTTCCAGGCCTTCGCCCCGTAGAGCGGTGAGAAGGCCCGGCCCGGGGGCAGCACCCGGGCCGGGCCCTCTCGCACCTCACCGGGGCCTGGGGAGGACACGCGCGCCTGATCCCGCTGGCCCCTGCAAACGCGTACGGTGAGGCGCATGGACCGCCGGATCTTCGGGCTGGAGAACGAGTACGGCGTCACCTGCACGTTCCGCGGGCAGCGGCGGCTGTCGCCGGACGAGGTCGCGCGCTACCTGTTCCGGCGGGTGGTCTCGTGGGGCCGGAGCAGCAACGTGTTCCTGCGCAACGGTGCCCGGCTCTACCTGGACGTGGGCAGCCACCCGGAGTACGCGACGCCCGAGTGCGACGACATCCGCCAGCTCGTCGTCCACGACAAGGCGGGGGAGCGGATCCTCGAGGGCCTGCTCGTCGACGCCGAGCGCCGGCTCCGCGAGGAGGGGATCGCCGGCGACGTCTACCTGTTCAAGAACAACACCGACTCGGCGGGCAACTCCTACGGCTGCCACGAGAACTACCTGGTGGGGCGGCACGGCGAGTTCACCCGGCTCGCCGACATCCTCATCCCGTTCCTCGTCAGCCGGCAGATCATCTGCGGCGCGGGCAAGGTGCTGCAGACGCCGCGCGGCGCCGTCTTCTGTGTCAGCCAGCGCGCCGAGCACATCTGGGAGGGCGTGTCCTCCGCCACGACACGGTCGCGGCCCATCATCAACACCCGCGACGAGCCACATGCCGACGCGGAGCGCTACCGCCGGCTGCATGTCATCGTGGGCGACTCGAACATGAGCGAGACCACGACGTTGCTCAAGCTGGGAGCCACGGACCTGGTGCTGCGCATGATCGAGGCCAACGTCGTGATGCGCGACCTCACTCTGGAGAACCCGATCCGGGCCATCCGCGAGATGAGCCACGATGTGACCGGCCG
>DASVED010000018.1:0-2894 GCA_036380775.1 Actinomycetes bacterium | reverse complement strand
GTGGGCGGCGGCATCGGGGCGGTCGAGCACCACAGCGAGTCCAACGAGGCCTACTTCGCGCACACCGCCGGCCTCAAGGTGGTCGCCTGCTCCAACCCGGTCGACGCGTACGTCATGGTCCAGCAGGCGATCCTCAGCGACGACCCGGTCATCCTCTACGAGCCGAAGCGCCGCTACTGGGAGAAGGCCGAGCTCGACGAGACGCTGTCGCTGGACCAGGCGCTGCCTCTCTCGTCGGCGCGGGTCGTCCAGGAGGGCAGCGACGTGACGATCGCGGCGTACGGCCCCATGGTGAAGACCGCGGTCGAGGCTGCCACCGCGGCGGCCGAGGAGGGCAAGTCCCTCGAGGTCATCGACCTGCGTTCGCTCTCACCGCTGGACACTGGCGCGCTGTGCGCCTCGGTCGAGAAGACCGGGCGACTGGTCGTCGTGCACGAGGCCCCGGTCTTCCTGGGCATGGGTTCGGAGGTTGCTGCCCGGGTGACGGAGACCTGCTTCTACTCCCTCGAGGCGCCGGTGCTGCGCGTCGGAGGGTTCGACACTCCCTACCCGCCGAGCCGGGTGGAGGAGGACTACCTGCCCGACCTCGACCGCATCCTCGACGCCGTCGACCGATCCCTCGCGTTCTAGGAGCCCGTCACCATGAAGCAGTTCAAGCTCCCCGACGTCGGCGAGGGCCTCACCGAGGCCGAGATCGTGTCGTGGAAGGTCAAGCCCGGTGACACGGTCAAGGTCAACGAGATCGTCGTCGAGATCGAGACGGCGAAGTCGCTCGTGGAGCTGCCCTCGCCGTTCGCTGGTGTCGTCGGCGAGCTGCTCGTGCCGGAGGGCACGACGGTCGACGTCGGGACGCCGATCATCACCGTCGACGACGGCACCGGCGAAGCGCCCTCCGCCCCGCCGCGCGACGACATGGCGCCCGCCGTTCCGGACGACACGGCGATCGGGACGCCGGGCGAGGACCAGGCCGTGGAGGCTGGCCTGATCGGCGGCCCGGCTCCTGGCGGCCGTACGTCGGTGCTGGTGGGCTACGGCCCACGGACGACCAGCGCGACCCGGCGTCCTCGCAAGGGTGCCGGCGACAAGTCTGCGGCCCGCGCCGCCACCCCTGCCGCGGCGTCTGCGGCGGCTGCGCAGCAGGCGGTGCAGACCTCGATGATGACGACGCGGACCCCGGTGCGCGAGCCGGAGCTGGAGAACGTCGCGGACTCGGTGCCCGCCCACACCGTCGAGTCCGGGTCGAACGGCGCCGGCGCCAAGGCGTTGGCCAAGCCGCCCGTGCGCAAGCTGGCCAAGGACCTCGGTGTCGACCTGACCACCGTCACTCCGTCCGGCGACGGCGGCGTCGTGACCCGCGCCGACGTCGAGGCGGCGGCCTCCGGGACGGCACCGGCGGCATCCGGGGCGGCCCAGCGGACGCCGGGTCAGCGCGAGACCCGCGTACCGGTCAAGGGCGTGCGGAAGATGACCGCCCAGGCGATGGTGACGAGCGCGTTCACCGCGCCGCACGTGACCGAGTGGGTCACCGTCGACGTGACTCGCACGATGGACCTCGTGGAGCGGCTCCGGAGCGACCGGGAGTTCCGCGACGTCAAGGTGTCGCCGCTGCTTCTCCTGGCGAAGGCACTGCTGCTCGCCGTGCGGCGCAACCCCGAGATCAACGCCGCGTGGGACGAGGCAGCTCAGGAGATCGTGGTCAAGCACTACGTGAACCTCGGCATCGCCGCGGCCACCCCGCGCGGGCTCGTCGTGCCGAACATCAAGGACGCCGACCAGATGTCGCTGCGGGAGCTGGCCGAGGCGCTGCAGGCGTTGACCGCGACCGCGCGCGAAGGGCGCACCCAACCGGGAGAGATGTCCGGCGGCACGATGACCATCACCAACGTCGGCGTCTTCGGCGTGGACGCGGGCACCCCGATCCTCAACCCCGGCGAGTCGGCCATCCTGTGCTTCGGTGCCGTCCGGGACATGCCGTGGGTCGTCGACGGCGAGATCGTCGTCCGCAAGGTCACCCAGCTCGCCCTGTCCTTCGACCACCGGTTGGTCGACGGTCAGCTCGGCTCGATGTTCCTCGCCGACATCGCCCGGGTGCTGGAGGACCCGGCGACCGCCCTGCTCTGGTAGGTCCGGCGCCCGGCGCGTTGACCACGTAAACGTGGTCAACGCACACTTCGCGAGGCACCGACGCCTTGCGTAGCGGCATGTCGCCCCGCGGAGCGGTCGCCGGTCGCCTCAGCTGCCGGCCTCGACCTCGCGCCAGAAGGCGTCGACCCGGGCGTTGAACTCCTGCGGGCTCTCCTGGAACGGCTGGTGGACCTCGCCCGGCCACAGCTCGAACCGGGCGCCCGGGATCCCGTCGGCGACGACCCGTCCGAGCTGCGGCGACGCCGCGATGTCCAGCTCCCCGGCGAGAACCAGGGTCGGCGCCGCGATGTCGGGGAGCCGGTCCCCCGTCTGGTGCTCGACGAGGGCCTCGATGGTCCGTCGGATCGACTCGGCCGACGCCGGATGGGGAAACGCCAGCGACTCCTCGATGAGCTGGTCGACGAGCCCGTCCGTGTGCGCACGATGGGTGTAGATCCACAGCAGGAACCACTCCTGGAACGCGCGCTCGCTCGGCGCCGCGTCCGCCAGCCAGCTCCAGAACGCGACCATTCGCCTGGCGTACGGGTCGAACCTGGCCCAGGTGCCCACGAGGACCAGGCTGCGCACGAGGTCCGGGTGCCGGAGTGCCAGCTCCTGGGCGATCATGCTCCCGCTGGAGAAGCCCGCGACATGGGCCCGTTCGATGTCCACGGTGCGCAGCAGGGCCGCCGCGTCGATGGCGCGACGACGACCTGCAGCGGTCGCTCGACGCCTTCGCCACGAGCTCTGCCCATGGGCGCCGGGCCGAC
>DASVED010000017.1:0-3982 GCA_036380775.1 Actinomycetes bacterium | reverse complement strand
GGAAGGGGTCGTGACGTTCGCCAGCCCGAACGCGCTGTCTGCCTACCGTCGGCTCGGCGTGACCGCGGACCTGACCGGGATGCATCTCGGGGAGGTCACCGCGCAGCTCGCGGGGGCCGAGGCACCTCTCGACGAGCCCCTCTCGGTGGTGGTGGGCGGGTCGGTGCCGCGCGAGGCGGAGATCGAGGCGGCGGGGACGACGGTGCGCCTGCGGGTGATCCCGCTGGTCCCCGACGGGGTGCGCGTGGCGGCGCTGGTGCTGTGCCGGGACGTCACCGAGGTGCGCCACCGGGAGCGCGAGCTGGTGGGCAAGGACGCGACCATCCGGGAGATCCACCACCGGGTGAAGAACAACCTGCAGACGGTGGCGGCCCTGCTGCGGCTGCAGGTGCGCCGCCTGGGGGACGGGGACGAGTCGGCCAAGGAGGCGCTGCGGGAGGCCGAGCGCCGGATCGGCTCGATCGCGGTCGTGCACGAGACGCTCGCGCGGACCGGGGACAGCGGTGTGGACTTCGACGAGGTCGCGGACCGGGTCGCCGGCATGGTCGGGGAGCTGGGCGCCGGCGGTGACGTCCGGGTGGTCAGGCAGGGCTCGTTCGGGCTGCTCGAGCCCGAAGTGGCGACACCGCTGGCGCTGGTCCTGGTCGAGCTGGTGCAGAACGCCATGGAGCACGGCCTGGGCGGCGAAGGCGGCGAGGTCGCCGTGGACGTGCGACCAGGGGAGGCGGCGCTGCGGGTCGCGGTCCGGGACAAGGGCGCCGGCCTGCCCGTGGGCTTCGACCCGGCCCGGGACGCCGGGCTGGGGCTGCAGATCGTGCGCACCCTGGTGGAGTCCGAGCTCGGCGGCTCGCTGCGGCTCGGTCCAGGTGCCGGCGGCGGCACCGAGGTCGAGGTCAGCGTCCCCCGCAGGCAGCGGGACCAGCACGGCCCCTAGACGACAGGCACACCCCCGGCCGTACCCCTGAACAGAGCGAGGTCCCGGCCGGTCGGCCGGGACCTCGCTGCGTTGTCGGGCGCCGGGTGGCGCGGTGTCGGATCAGGCGGTGCGAGCCCGGTTGCGGGCGGTCCTGCGCTTGAGAGCGCGGCGCTCGTCCTCGCTCATCGCGCCCCAGACGCCGGCGTCCTGTCCGGACTCCAGCGCCCACTGCAGGCAGGTGTCGACGACGTCGCAACGCCGGCAGACTGCGCGTGCCTCCTCGATCTGCAGGAGGGCAGGCCCGGTGTTGCCGATCGGGAAGAACAGCTCCGGGTCCTCGTCACGGCAGGCTGCGCGGTGGCGCCAGTCCATGCGTGTCGCTCCTCGTGTCGTGCGGCTGGGTCGGGGCTCGAGCTTGTGAATCTGTTCACGAGTTGTACCGCGAGGCGGAAGGGACCGTGTGGTCCATTCCGCCCGTTGGGGTTGCCCGGGCGTGCTCTACCCCGTGGAGCACGCTCCTCAAACTCGCGATCTCAACCCTGGCAAACGAACCGGAGGGTTACAAGGCTCGCCGCGTACTTTTTCGGCATGCGGCGGTGTGGTTCGTCACAGATGCCGCCTGCCGTCGCCCCGGACGGATCGGGACGGAACGGGTCAGAGGACCACGCGGACGGCGCCGGGGACCGAGCGGAACGTGAGCTCGGTGCGCTCGCCCAGCGGCTCGCCGTCGACCTGAGCGGCCACCGGGCGGACGGCCCGCAGGGTGAGCTCGGCCAGGTCGTGCTCGCGGTGCACGGCCCGGCCGTCTCCGTCGCCGGACCGGCCTTTCACCAGACGGCGGGCCTCCAGCAGCGTGCTGGCCGTCCCGAGCCGGGTGAGGGCGTAGAGGTCCAGACCGGTGTCGAAGCTGGCCCGCGGCGAGGTCAGCAGCGGGCGGTCGCCGAGGTAGGTCCAGGGCGCGGTGTTCGCGATGATCGTGAGGTGCAGGCCGGAGAGCGGCTCGGCACCGGGCCGGTAGGCCGTGAGCACCGGGTGGCGGCGGTCCGTGGACAGGAAGTACTCGGCCACCGCGGCCCGGACGTAGTCGCCCGAGGTCGTCCTGCGGGTGGTACCCCGCTTGAGGCGGCCGCGGTCGACCCGCGCCACCACCTCGGCGTCCCACCCCATGCCGGCGTTGAAGGTGAACCAGCGGTCGCCGGCCCGGCCCAGACCGATCGAGCGGCTCCGGCGGGCCCGGAGGGCGGCGAGCAGGACGCCGGTCGCCTCGACCGGGTCACGGGGGAGACCGAGAGCACGGGCGAAGACGTTGGTGCCGCCGCCCGGCACGACCGCCAGGGCGGGGACGTCGGGGTCGGGCCCTCCGGGATCGAGCAGTCCGTTGACCACCTCGTTCACGGTGCCGTCGCCACCGAGCGTGACCACCAGGTCGAGCCCGTCGACGCGGGCCTGGCGGGCGACCTCGGCGGCGTGACCGCGGTGGTCGGTGTGCACGACGTCGAGCTTGAGCTCACCCTCCAGCGCGCTGACCAGCACCTCCCGGGTGCGGGCCGAGGTGGTGGTCGCGTACGGGTTGACCACCAGCAGCGCCGCCCTCATGAGGCGTCAGCGTAGCGGGCGGCTAGGGTCCCGACCCGTGTCTCGTCAGGACCCGGAGGTGGCCCGCCCGGTCACCCTGCGTGCCTGCCTGACGCTGGTGGGTGCCGAGGCGCTCGGGCTGGGCGCCGCCTCGATCTTCTTCCTCGTCGAGCTGGTGGTGGCCGACGCCGACGACCGGGTCCGGGCCGCCGTGGCCGGCGTCCTGGTCCTGGCAGGGGCGGTCGGCCTGGGCCTGGTGACCCGCGGGCTGTGGCAGCGCCGCCGGTGGGCCCGCGCCCCCGCGCTGGTGAGCAACCTGCTCGTGCTGCCGGTGGCCTTCGACCTGGTCCGGGGCGGTCGGTGGTACGTCGGTGGGCCGCTGCTGCTGGTCGCCCTCGCGGTGCTGGTGCTGCTCTTCGCGCCGGCCACCGATGCCGCCCTGGAGGACTGACCTCCGGCGGGCGGCCTACTCGTCGACGAGCAGGCCCTCGCGCAGCTGGGCCAACGTACGGGCCAGGAGCCGGGAGACGTGCATCTGCGAGATGCCGACCTCGGCCGCGATCTCGGACTGCGTCATGTTCTTGAAGAACCGCAGCATGAGGATCGTCTTCTCCCGCGGGGGGAGCCGCTCGAGCATCGGCTTGAGCGACTCGCGGTACTCCACACCCTCGAGGCCCTCGTCCTCGATGCCCAGGGTCTCCGACACGGGCATGGGCTCGTCGCCGCTGCCCGAGTCGCCCGCGTCGAGGGAGAGGGTGCTGTAGGCGTTGGCCGACTCCAGACCCTCGAGCACGTCCTCGTCGCTGATCTTCATGTGCGCGGCCAGCTCGGACACCGTCGGGGCGCGCCCCTGCTTCTGCGAGAGCTCGCTGGTGGCCGAGGCCAAGGACAGGCGCAGCTCCTGCAGCCGCCGCGGCACCCGCACCGCCCAGCCCTTGTCGCGGAAGTGCCGCTTGATCTCCCCGACGATCGTCGGTGTCGCGTAGGTGGAGAACTCGACGCCCCGCTCGAGGTCGAACCGGTCGACCGACTTGATGAGGCCGATCGTCGCGACCTGGACCAGGTCGTCGTAGGGCTCGCCGCGGTTGCGGAACCGACGGGCCAGGTGCTCGACGAGCGGCAGGTGCTGCTCGACGAGCGCGTCGCGGGCCCGCGTGCGGCGGGGGTCGCCCTCCGGCGCGCCCTGCAGCTCGTGGAACAGCTCGCGGGTGCGCTCCCGGTCGACCGAGAGCCGCGACGTGGGCCGCGGCCCGGTCTCCGGCTCGGGCGGCGCCACCTGCTCGACGTCGGCCTCCTGCAGCGAGGAGGTCTCGTGCCCCTCGGGCATGGCGTGCCGGCGGGCCTCGGGCACGTCGCCGCCCTCGGTCCCCGTGGACTCAGGTGCAGTGGGCTTGGCAGCCGGGCTCATGCGGGTCCCGCCGTGCCACGGCGCTTGCGCAGGCGGATCCAGACCTGACGGTCGTCGTCGAGGCCGGTGTCGACCTCGCCGGC
>DASVED010000016.1:0-3720 GCA_036380775.1 Actinomycetes bacterium | reverse complement strand
GCGGCGCGGCTCGTCCCCCAGCGTGTCGGGCACGGCCCAGGGGTCGCGTGGCCGGTCCAGGACCTCGGTGTCCGCGTGGGCCCACGGCTCCCGGCCACTGGGCCCGCCGGATGGGGCGGCCGGACCCTCGGTGGCGGGTTCCTCGGGTGGAGCGGGGTGGCCTGACTCAGGGGGCGAGGCCCAGGCGTCCTGCGGCGAGCGCGCCCACCACGGCGAGTCCCCGGACGACAGCTCGTCGTCCCGGCGCGGCTCGTCGGTCATCTGAAGGGGCTCCCGAGGCTGTCGGTGGTCGTCATTCGAACGGATTGAACCAGGATGCGACGCGGTCCAGGCCACGGCCGAGGCGGTCCATCGGGTCTCCTTGCCGCTGGCTCGCACGGTCGTGCAGCACGATGACTGCACGGTCCACCGTACGCTGCGGCGCGTCGGCCACGACGGTGTAGACCGTCCCTCCGCTCGACCACACGACCCGGCGAGGCACGTCGGGCCGCACCCACACCGTCTGGTCGCCGGCCTTCTCCCGCTGGTACCCGGAGAGCCGCCCGCGGTCGAGGGTCCCGCGCTGCTGGAAGACCGAGATGCTGGAGATGCCGTCTGCGTAGCTCAGGTGGACGATCCCCGTGCCTCCGTACCCGGGGGCGCCCTCGCCCGCCGTGGTACCGCCGCGGCGCGCATCCACGAGGGGCAGCGGACCGGGCAGCTCGTCGGGGCAGTCCCAGCCGTTGTGACGCATGCGCTGCAGGGCGGCTGCGTCCAGGGTGTCCGGCCACGCCCGTCCGGACTGGTCGTCGGCACCGTCCGCTGCGGCGTCGGCGGGGCGCACCGTCACGTCGACGAACGCGCTGGCGCGGGTGGTACGGCCCGCCGCGTCGTAGACCTCGCGGCGCAGGACCAGGCCGGACTCCTGGTCCACCCAGAACCGCGCGGTCGCCCGCGCGGTGGCCGGGACACCGGCTCGCCTGGCCTCGACCACATCGACGTCCCGCCCCGCGACCCGGGCCTGGCCGGCTGTCGAGATCGAGTAATGGCGGGCCATCAGCGCCACTGCCCCCGTGCCGAGGATCGAGGGGTCGGCCGCGTGCGCCGAGCTGTGGAGTACGTCGTCGCCGGACGCGCGCCAGGTGGTGCCCTCGTGCGCGGAGTGGAACACGTCCAGGACCTGGGTGGTGGCACCGTCAGGCCCCCAGGCCGCGACGAACTGCGTACCCACGTAGTCCGTGACGTCCGGCGCTGCGGCGGCGCGCTCGAGCAGCTGGCGGGCGGCGGGGTCGACCTGTGGTCGCGGCCGGTCGGGTCCACCGGAGCCGCTGGTGTCCGGCTGGACGGGGTCGCCGAGCGACAGGGCCAGCAGGACCACCAGGCCGAGGGAGCCGAGGACGACCGCCACCCCGACGGCAGGGACGAGCCGTCTCACCGTCGCGGAGATGACGTCCGGTCGCGCTGCACGGCGGCCGGGACGCGGGTCATCAGCCCGAGAGCGGGGTCCCCGACCGTCACCGCGACCGACGTACGGCCGTGCTCCACGGAGAGCTCCGCGACGGGCGGGACCACCGGGCCGGACGGTCCGGCGGTCGTCCCGCCGGCGACGAAGGCAGTGCCGAGGACCAGCCCCGCCACCGAGAGGGCGCCGGCCGAGACGACCCGGACACGACGCAGCCGCCGCTCGCCGGGCCGGCGACTGTCCCGCCGGGTCCCGAACGGCCCGCGGCCGGGGGGCGGCAGGTCCGGGACGACCGGTCCTTGCGGCATCGAGTGGGCGCGGGGCGGCAGCGGGGCCCCGGGATCTGCCAGCGAGCGCAGCGCGGCCAGCGTCTGCGGCGGGGGCGCCGGCTCCCAGGAGGCCGCGAGCGTCGCCTTCACGGCCCGCTGGGCGTCCAGCTCGGCGCGGCAGGTGACGCAGTGGGCGACATGGGCGAGTGCCCGGTCCCGCTCCCGGTGCCCCAGCTCACCGTCGGCGAGGGCGGCGATGCGGTCACCGAGGTGGTTCATGACGTGGCCTCGCCCGGGTGCTCCTCGACGGGACGCCGGCCAGGGGCGCGGTGCTCGAGGGCATCCCTGAGCTGGGCGCGGCCCCGGTGGATCCTGCTGCGCACCGTCCCGAGCTTGATGCCCAGGGTGGCGGCGATCTCCTCGTACGACAGTCCCTCGACGTCGCACAGGACCACAGCGGCGCGGAAGTCGGGCGAGAGCGCGTCCAGGGCCTGCTGGACGTCGTCGTCGAAGTGGTTGTCGTCGTAGACCTGTGCGGGACCGGCCTCGCGGGCCGCGAGGCGCTCACCCGCGTCCTCGCCGAGCGCGTCGAACCGGATGCGCTGCTTTCGGCGCACCTGGTCGAGGAAGAGGTTCGTGGTGATGCGGTGCAGCCAGCCCTCGAAGGTGCCGGGCGTGTAGGTCGAGAGCGAGCGGAACACCCGGACGAACACGTCCTGGGTGAGGTCCGCGGCGTCGTGGGGGTTGCCCGTCAGCCGGTAGGCCAGCCGGTAGACCCGCGCCGAGTGGGTCCGCACGATCTCGTCCCAGCTCGGAGGGCTCCACTCCTGCACGGGCTCGTCCGCACGCTCGCGGCCGGGACGCTCGCTCACGGGCGCACCTCCCGTCCAGGCGCCGACTGGTCGTCCGACGACGGCCACTGCACCCATGGTGCCTCGACTTCCTCTCCGGACCCAACAATCATCCGCGCAGACGTGGCCAACCGGCACCGCCGGGACCCTGTTCCCTGGCGACAACGATCCCCCGGCGGGACGGGTTCCCTCCGATAGGGTCGCGCCGACCGAGGGTGGCGAACGTCGCGCCCCCCGACCACGAGCGCCGCCGGAGGCAGCCATCAGCGGGAACCTGCAGTCCAGCTGGACCTATGCCGAGGAGTTCGTCCCCGAGGACGAGGTGCTCACCACGGCTCGGGCGAAGGGAGACGAGCTCGGCTGCGTCCCCGTCCTGCCCGGCGCCGGCGCAGCGCTGGCGTTGATCGCCGCGGCGTCAGGTGCGAAAGCCGTGGTGGAGATCGGGACCGGCGCGGGCGTCGGGTCGATCTGGCTGTTGCGTGGCATGCGACCTGACGGGGTGCTCACGACCATCGACGTCGAGCCGGAGCACCACCGGGCGGCCCGCGAGACCTACGCGGAGGCGGGCATCCCGTCCAACCGGGTGCGGCTCATCTCCGGGCGGGCGCTGGACGTGCTCCCCCGCCTCACCGACGGCGCCTACGACCTCGTGTTCTGCGACGCCGACAAGCAGGAGTACCCGGGCTACCTCGAGCAGGCGCTCCGGCTGCTGCGTCCCGGCGGGGTGGTGGCCTTCGACAACGCGCTCTGGCACGACCGGGTCGCCGACCCCACGCAGCGCGACGAGGACACCACCGCGATCCGCGAGCTCGGCCGGGCCGTCCGCGAGGACGAGCGGCTGACCAGCGCGATGCTGTGTTCCGGCGACGGGCTCCTCGTCGCCGTCAAGACCGGCTAGAGGTCCTCGAGCCAGCGGAGCAGCAGCCGGGCGCCGAAACCGGTGGCGCCCTTGCTGATCTCGTGCTCGTCGCGGTCGGCCCGGGCCGGTCCGGCGATGTCGAGGTGCGCCCAGCGCCGCTCACCGGCGAACTCGCGCAGGAAGAGCGCTGCGGTGATCGACCCGCCGGAGATGTGCGGATCCCGGGAGATGTTGGACAGGTCCGCGACGTCGGAGTCGATCGCCGACCGGTAGTCCTCGACCAGTGGCATCCGCCACAGC
>DASVED010000015.1:0-13742 GCA_036380775.1 Actinomycetes bacterium | reverse complement strand
GCGAGCACCCGCTCTTCATCCTCTACACGTCCGGGACCACCGGGAAGCCGAAGGGCATCCTGCACACGTCCGGCGGCTACCTCACCCAGACCGCCTACACGCACCGCAACGTGTTCGACCTCAAGCCGGAGTCGGACGTCTTCTGGTGCACCGCCGACATCGGCTGGGTCACCGGCCACAGCTACATCGTCTACGGGCCGTTGGCCAACGGCGCCACCCAGGTGCTCTACGAAGGCACCCCGGACACCCCGCACAAGGGTCGCTTCTGGGAGATCGCCGCAAAGTACGGCGTCACCATCCTCTACACCGCCCCGACCGCGATCCGCACCTTCATGAAGTGGGGCGAGGACATCCCCGCAGAGCACGACCTGTCGTCGCTGCGGGTGCTCGGCTCGGTCGGCGAGCCCCTCAATCCCGAGGCGTGGATGTGGTACCGCCGGGTCATCGGCGGCGACCGCACTCCGGTCGTCGACACCTGGTGGCAGACCGAGACCGGGGCGATCATGATCAGCCCGCTGCCCGGTGTCACGGCCACCAAGCCCGGGTCGGCGATGGCGCCGCTGCCGGGGATCAGCGCTGACGTCGTCGACGACCAAGCGCAGCCGGTGCCGAACGGCGGTGGCGGCTACCTCGTGCTCACCGAGCCGTGGCCGTCGATGCTGCGCGGGATCTGGGGCGACGACGAGCGGTACAAGGAGACCTACTGGTCGAGGTTCAAGGGCCTCTACTTCGCCGGCGACGGCGCCAAGAAGGACGAGGACGGGCACGTCTGGCTGCTCGGCCGGGTCGACGACGTGATGCTGGTCTCGGGCCACAACATCTCGACGACCGAGGTCGAGTCGGCCCTGGTCTCGCACCCGAAGGTGGCCGAGGCCGCCGTCGTCGGCGCGACCGACCCGACGACCGGCCAGGGCATCGTCGCGTTCGTCATCCTGCGTGGTGACGCCGCCTCCGGCGTCGAGAACGACGCGGCGGCCGGCGAGGCCGTCATCCAGGACCTTCGCCAGCACGTCAGCAAGATGCTCGGCCCGATCGCGAAGCCGCGCCAGGTTCTCCTGGTCGCCGAGCTGCCCAAGACGCGGTCCGGCAAGATCATGCGCCGCCTCCTGCGCGACGTGGCCGAGCACCGCGAGATGGGTGACGTCACCACACTGGCCGACCCGACGGTGATGAACCTGATCGGCGAGGGCCTGGACAAGAAGGGCGGCAAGGACGAGGAGTAGCGCGCCCAGGCGAGCCGGAAGGACGACGCAACACGTCCGTCCAGGGGCTCGAGGTGCTGCTTGCGACGGTTGCGTCGTCTTCCGCGTACGGCGGAAAGGTGCCCACAGGCAGCCTGGTGCGTCCGGGAGCGACGTCGCCCGACGATCGGTGCGACACGTGGCTGAGCCGCTAGGGACGCCGGCCCGCTAGGCTGGTCCACGGTGCGCCGGGAAGTCTGGTCGGCAGTCTGGTCCGACCTGCCCCGACGCCATCTGGAGCCACTGTGCGCGCCCGAGACCTCGCAACGGAGTTCCCGACCGTCGCGCTCGACACCGACGCCATGGCAGCCGCCCGGCTGCTCAGCCGCGAGCGGCTGCCCGGCCTGATCGTCGTCGACGCCGACGGGCGGCCCTACACCGTCCTGCCGGGTTCGCAGGTGCTCCGGTACCTGGTGCCCCGCTACGTCCAGGACGACCCG
Source organism: Actinomycetes bacterium (assembly GCA_036380775.1). Lineage (GTDB taxonomy): Bacteria > Actinomycetota > Actinomycetes > JACCUZ01 > JACCUZ01 > DASVED01. The sequence continues at coordinate 12,061 of DASVED010000015.1, read as the reverse complement.
CCGCTGGCCCGCGTGTACGACGAGAAGGCCTCGGACGAGCTGTGCGGGAAGCTCTCCGAGAGCACCGTGCGCGACCTGCTGCCCGACCGGCAGGACATCGACGAGATCCCGGTCGTCGACCACGACGCGACGAGCATCGAGGTGGCCGCTGTCATGGCGCGGATGCACAGTCCCCTCGTGGCCGTCGTGGACGGCAGTCGGATGCTCGGCGCGATCACGGTCGCGCAGCTCCTGGACAGCCTGCTCCCGAACGCATGACCACGACGTTGGTGGTCGCCGGCTTCGTCGGCGCCTACATCCTGATCGCCACCGAGCGGATCCACCGGGTCGCCGCGGCCCTGGGTGGAGCCGCCTTCATGGTGCTGTTGGGCGTCGTCGACGCCGAGACGGCATTCTTCAGCGAGGAGACCGGGGTCGACTGGAACGTCATCTTCCTGCTGCTCGGGATGATGGTGATCGTCAGCGTCCTCAAGCAGACCGGCGTGTTCGACTACGTCGCCATCTGGGCGGCGAAGCGGGCCCGCGGCCGCCCGTTCCCGGTGATGGTCCTGCTCGTCCTGATCACCGCAGTCGCCTCGGCGGCCCTGGACAACGTGACGACTGTGCTGCTGATCGCGCCCGTCACCTTCCTGGTCTGCGAGCGGCTTGGAGTCCCACCGGTGCCCTTCCTGATCGCGGAGGCGCTGGCGTCCAACATCGGCGGCACCGCCACCCTGATCGGCGACCCGCCGAACATCATCATCGCCAGCCGGGCAGACTTGTCGTTCAACGACTTCCTGGTCAATCTCGCTCCCATCGTGGTCGTCCTGCTGGCGGTCTTCGTGCTGATGTGCCGGTTCCTGTTCCGGTCAGCGTTCACCTACGACGAGGACCGTGTCGCCGCCGTCATGGCCCTGGACGAGCGCGAGGTCATCCGCGACATGGGCCTGCTCGTGCGGTCCCTCGTCGTGCTGGTCGGCGTGATGGTCGGGTTCGTGCTCCACTCCGCGCTGCACCTGGAGCCGTCTATCGTCGCGCTGCTCGGAGCCGGCGTCCTGGTCGCGATCTCCCGGCTCGAGCCGCCCGAGTTCCTGGAGGAGGTCGAGTGGTCGACCCTCGTCTTCTTCATGGGCCTGTTCGTCATGGTCGGCGCGCTGGTCGAGGTCGGCGTCATCGAAAGTCTCGGCGAACGGGTGACCGAGGCGGTCGGTGACAACTACTTCCTCGCCGCGTCCGTTCTCCTTTGGGGGTCGGCCGTGCTCTCCGGGATCGTGGACAACATCCCCTACGTCGCGACGATGACCCCGCTGGTCCAGGACCTCGTGGACAGCGGCGGCGGGGCGGGTGAGGCGAAGGCGCTGTGGTGGGCGCTGGCCCTCGGCGCGGACCTGGGCGGCAACGCCACTGCCGTGGGCGCGAGCGCCAACGTCGTCATCATCGGCATCGCGGCCCGCAACGGCCACCCCATCTCGTTCTGGCAGTTCACCCGCTACGGCATGGTGGTCGCCGTCGTGACGATCGCCATCGCCTGGCCGTACCTCTACCTGCGCTACTACGCGTTCGGATGACCGGGCCGGAAACGGCACGCCGGCGAATCCTCGCGGCGCTGCCCTCACGCGAGCAGGCGTTCCTTGCGGAGGCACTGCGCGAGGAGACGGTCGGCGGGGCCTTGCTGCTGTTCGCCGCCGGTGCGGCGGTCGCGCTCGCCAGCTCGCCGTGGTCCGAGTGGTACGAGTCGCTCCAGACCACCGTCGTCGGGCCGTCTGCGCTGCACCTGGACCTCGACCTGGCCACGTGGGCGGCCGACGGGCTGCTCGCCATCTTCTTCTTCGTCGCCGGCCTCGAGCTCAAGCGGGAGCTGGTGGTCGGCCAGCTCCGCCGGCCGTCGGAGGCCGTGCTGCCCATGGTGGCGGCGCTCGGCGGCATGGTGGTCCCAGCGCTGGTCTACCTCGCGGTCGCCGCGGACGACCCCGGTGCCGTCCGCGGCTGGGCGGTCCCGGTCGCCACCGACATCGCCTTCGCTCTGGCGGTCCTCGCGGTGCTCGGGTCCACCCTGCCGACGGCTCTGCGGGCGTTCCTGCTGACGCTGGCGATCGTCGACGACCTCGGGGCCATCGTCGTGATCGCCGTCGGATTCACCGACGACCTGGACCTGGTCATGCTCGCCGGGGCGGTAGCCGTCCTCGGCTGCTACCTGATGCTGCAACGGCTGCGCTGGACACCGTGGCCGGTCGTCGTCCCGCTCTCGCTGCTCCTCTGGCTCCTGGTGCACGAGAGCGGCGTTCACGCCACCGCCGCAGGGGTGGCGCTCGGCCTGGCCACCCGAGTCCGCCCCGACCCGGGCGAGACGACGTCTCCCGCGGAGCGGCTGGAGCACCTGGTCCGGCCGCTGTCCGCCGGTGTCGCGGTCCCGCTCTTCGCCTTCCTCGCCGCCGGTGTCCCGGTGACGGCGGACACTCTCGGCTCCGCACTCAGCGACCGGGCTGCGATCGGCGTGGTGCTGGGGCTGGTGGTCGGCAAGGTCGTCGGCGTTCTCGGCGGGACCTGGCTGACCGCCCGGCTGACCCGTGCCGAGCTGAGTCCCGATCTGGGCTGGGGGGACGTGGCCGCGGTGGCCATGCTGAGCGGGATCGGGTTCACCGTCTCGTTGCTCATCGCGGAGCTGGCGTTCCCCGCCGGGGAGCGGCTGACCAGCGTCACGATGTCCGTCCTCGCCGCCTCGGTGCTGTCGGCGAGTCTTGCCGGGGTGCTGCTTCGGGTGCGCACCCGACGGCACCTGGATGCGGGACCCGGCCAGACTCAGGGAGACTGACCGGCGTGCCCCACCGCCGGCGACCGCAGGAGGACCACCGATGACCGCCACCGCCCCGCCCCCCGGCTCCTCCGAGGAGACGCTGGGCGCGCTGATCGCCACCGCCAGCCGCGACCTGTCGACCCTGGTGCGCAGCGAGATCGAGCTGGCCAAGGCCGAGATCCGGGCCGACGCCAAGAACGGCATAGCGGGCGCGGCGATGTTCGGGGCCGCCGCGTTCCTCGTCGTCCTGGCCGTGATCCTGCTCTCGGTCGCGGCGGCGTACGGCCTGGTGGCCCTCGGCCTGCACTCCGCTCTGGCGTTCCTGGCCGTCGCCGGGTTCTACCTTCTCCTCGCCGTCGTGCTCGCGCTGGTCGGCAAGACGGCCATCGGCAAGGTGGGCCCACCGCAGCGCACCATTCGGACCAGCAAGGAGACCGCGAGCTTCCTCAAGAAGCCGCGGTCGACCGATGCGCAGACACCGACCGCCTGACCAGCGGCCCGACGCCTCGGTGGCCCGGGTCCCGGGTCCGTGGGAGCACCAGATGGTCGCCGCCAACGGCGCCAGGTTCCACGTGGCGGTCGCGGGCGACGGCCCGCTCGTCCTGCTGCTGCACGGCTTCCCGCAGTTCTGGTGGGCCTGGCGCTACCAGCTCCCGGCGCTCGCCGAGGCCGGCTACCGCGCGGCCGCCATGGACCTGCGCGGCTTCGGCGCCAGCGACAAGCCACCGCGCGGCTACGACCCCCGCACCCTGGCCGAGGACGCCGCCGGCGTGATCCGCTCGCTCGGTGAGCGGGACGCCGTCGTCGTCGGCCAGGGTCTTGGCGGCCTCGTCGCGTGGACGCTCTCGGTGGTCCATCCCCGGCAGGTACGTCGCCTGGTCGCCGTGTCGATGCCCCATCCCCGGCGGCTGCGTCGCGCCCACCTCACCGACGCCCGCCAGGTGCGGGCGAGCCGGCACGTGCTGGGGTACCAGCGGCCGGTGCTGCCCGAGCGGGGTCTGGTCGCTGACGACGGGCAGCAGGTTGCCGACATGCTGAAGGCCTGGTCCGGACCGGGCTTCCCCGACCCGGACACCGAAGCGCGCTACCGGCAGGCCGCTCTGATCCCGGGGGTCGCGCACTGCGCCCTGGAGTCCTACCGGTGGGCGGTGCGGTCGCTGCCGCGACCCGACGGCCTGCGCTACGCCCGACGGATGGCCGGCCCGGTCACCGTGCCCACGCTGCAGGTCCACGGTGCCCTCGACCGGTGCATCCTCCCGACCAGTGCCCAGGGCTCCGGCCGCTACGTCGAGGGCTCCTACCAGTGGCACCTGATGCCGGGCGTCGGTCACTTCGCACCCGAGGAGGACCCGTCGGGGTTCACCACGGTGTTGCGCGACTGGCTGGACGACCCCGCCCCCGAGCACGGTCCGGCATGAGCCCGACCAGCGGCGGCGGCCGTGACCGGGACGAGGCCGGCCGGGCCCGTTCCAACCGGCCGCGGGACGGCCTCGGGCGACCGCTCCCGCGCGGTGCCGAGGGGGTCGAGCGGGTGCCCGACGACCTGGTGCTGCCGCCTGCGGAGTCGCTGGCCGAGGCGCAGCGGCTGATCGACGGCGGGCGGCCGTTCCACGCCCACGAGGTCCTCGAGGGCACCTGGAAGGCCGCGCCGCCGGCCGAGCGCGACCTCTGGCAGGGCCTCGCCCAGCTCGCGGTGGGGCTCACCCACCGGGCCCGGGGCAACGCGGGTGGCGCGTCGACCCTGCTCGGCCGGGGAGCCGCCCGGATCGCGCCGTACGGCGACGACCCGCCGTACGGCATCGACGTGACCGGCCTGGTCGCGGCCGCCGAGGCGCTCGCCGCCGAACCGCTCGTCGTCGACGAGCCGCCGCGCCGGCTCCGGCTCCGCCGCTGAGGACCGGTCAGACGCAGGTGCCGGTGCGGACCTGGTCGATGCGGTCCCGACCGGCGCGCACCACCGGCCGCACCTCGTCGATCGTGAGCGCGTATCCGGTGTTCGCGTCGTCGAGGGACTTGGCGAAGATCACGCCGAGGACGTCGCCGTCGAGATCCAGCAGCGGGCCGCCGGAGTTGCCGGGCTCCACGGTCGCGTACAGCGAGAAGACCTCGCGGGTCACCTGGGTGCGGTGGTAGATGTCCGGCCCGCGGGCGTTGATGATGTCGCGGACCCGGGCCGCCTCGAGGCGGTAGGACCCGCCGCCGGGGAAGCCCGCGACCACGGCCTGGTCCCCGCGCTCGGCGGTGGGGTCCAGGTCGAGCGGGTCGGCCCCGAGCTCCGGTGCGTGCAGCACCGCGAGGTCGCGCCGGGGGTCGAAGACGACGACCCGCGCGCGGTACGTGCGGCCGGTGCCGCCGATCTGCACCGAGGGGCGCTCGACACCGGCCACGACGTGCGCGTTGGTCAGCACGTGGTTGTCCGAGAAGACGAAGCCGGTGCCCTCGAGCCGGCGGTTGCAGTCCGGCGCGGTGCCGGTCACCTTCACCACGCTGGTTCCCGCACGCCGTACTGCCTGGGTCCCGGTGATGCCCTGCGCCGGCGGCTCGACCGGCCGGATCCGCTCTGGTGCGAGCCCCCCGAAGACCGTGGGCAGGCCCTCGTCGTCGAGCACCCTACGGAAGGACGAGAACAGAGTGCGCGCCTCGTCCGGCACCACCTGGTCGACCGCCGTGATGACCTGGGAGTCGCTGATCTGCCGCGACAGCGAGGGCATCGGGCCGGGCCGAAGGGCGCTGGCGAGGAACCAGGTGACGAGCAGCATCGCGAGCACGCTGACCAGGGCGCCCATGCCGGCGTCGAGGACCCGGGCCGGCCGCCAGGTCAGGCGGTCGCGGACCAGCGAGCCGAGCCAGGCGAGCAGCACCTGGCCGATCGACGCGGCCAGCAGCACGACCGCGACGGCCAGCACCGACTGGCCGAGGCCGGGGTCCAGCCCGGACACCAGGGAGGGGGCGACCAGCAGCCCGCCGATCCCGCCCGCGGCGAAGCCGGCGAACGCCAGCGAGCCCACGACGAAGCCCTGCCGGAAGCCGGAGTACCCGAAGGACGCGGCCGACACCAGCAGCAGGATGTCGAGCCAGTTCACCGGCGTCCCATCTCACGGTCGACCTGCTGGACGACGTCGTCGGGCAGCTCCTCGACGCGCCCGCGGTCCCACGGGCGCTCCCAGCCGGCCAAGCGCAGCAGCCGATCGAGCAGGCCGGCCGTGAAGCCCCAGACCAGCAGGTCCGCTACGCCGAAGGCCGGCCCGACGTAGCCGCTGGGGTGGTGGACCTGGAACCGGTTGGCGGGGTCGAGCAGGTCCGCCAGCAGGACACGGTGCACCGAGGCCACCTCGCCGGCGTCGACGACCCCGACCCAGGAGGGCTCCCGCCACCAGGCGAGCACCGGCGTCACGACGAAGTCGCTGACCGGGAGGAAGACCGCCGGGAGCGTGCCGAACACGTCCACCCCGGCCCGGTCCAGACCGGTCTCCTCGACGGCCTCACGCAGGGCGGCCCCGACCACCCCGTCGTCGTCGGGGTCGACCCCGCCGCCCGGGAAGGCGACCTGGCCGGCATGGCTGCGCATCCCGTGGGCCCGTTCGATGAGCCGCACGTCGGCCCCCTCGACACCGCCCGGGTCCCGCTCGCCGAAGAGCATCAGCACGGCAGAGGGTCGACCGCCCTCTGCCGGCGGCAGGAACCGGCTCAGCTGCTCGGGACGCACGTGCACGGCTGCCTGCGCCAGCGGCTGCAGCCACACCGGCAGCGACGACGGGTCGCTCACAGGCGTACGCCCAGGTAGCGCTGCACCAGCCGGTCCAGCTCGCCCTGTGACGTGATCTCGCCGACCTTTCGCCCGGCCAGCGCCCCCTCGGCGGTGAGGAACAGCGTCTGGGGCGGCGCGGCGGCCCGCAGCCGCTGCACCACCAGGTCGCCGTCCTCGTCGTGCACGGAGGGGAACGGCACGCCGAAGTCGACCTCGGAGCGCAGCCCGTAGTCGCGGGGCGCCTTGTAGTGGACGCCGAAGAAGCGCACCCGGTCGCCGGCCCGGTCGACCGCCGACGCGAAGAGCGGCATCTCGCGGTCGCAGTTGGTGCACCAGGCGGCCCAGACATTGAGCACCGTCGGCACGCCGCGCAGGTCGGCCAGGTTGACCGACGGCCCGTCGCCGAGGCAGGGCAGCTCGAGGCCGGGCAGGCCGTCCTGGCGGGGCTGGGCCCGGCTCAGCGTGGGGCAGCGGCCGCCGACGTCCGCGGCGGCACGGGTCGAGGGCGCGGCGGAACCCGACCGGCGGCCCGTGTCGTCGCCGTCCGCCCGCTCCATGCCGTCGCCGGTGCACGAGACGAGCGTCAGCGCGACGACGAGCCCTGACAGCCCCAGCAGCGCCCGCACCGTCCGTGAGGTCACGGCGAGACCGCGACCATCGCGCCGGACTTCACCAGCTTCGCCGCCTTGGCGGCGTCGAGCTCGCCCTCGCCGTACGCGGGGCACAGTGCCGCGACGGGACAGGCTCCGCACGCCGGCCGGCGGGCGTGACAGGTGCGCCGCCCGTGCCAGATCAGCCAGTGGCTGAGCATCGTCCAGTCCTGCTTCGGGAACAGCGCGCCGACCGCCGCCTCGACCTTGTCGGGGTCGGTCAGCTCGGTCCAGCCGAACCGTCGGGCCAGCCGGCCGACGTGGGTGTCGACGGTGATGCCCGGGACGCCGAACGCGTTGCCGAGCACCACGTTGGCGGTCTTGCGGCCGACTCCCGGCAGGGTGACCAGGTCGGCGAGCCGGCCGGGCACATCTCCGGCGTACCGCTCCACGAGCGCCTGGCCGAGGCCGATCAGGGCGTTGGTCTTCGCCCGGAAGAAGCCGGTCGAGTGGATCATCTCCTCGAGCTCGGCGCGGTCCGCTCCCGCGTAGTCGGCCGCGGTGGGATAGCGCCGGAAGAGCTCCGGCGTGACCATGTTCACCCGGGCGTCGGTGCTCTGCGCGGAGAGGATGGTGGCCACCAGCAGCTCGAGCGGGGTGGTGAAGTCGAGCTCGCAGTGAGCGTCCGGATAGGTCTCGGCCAGGACCCGGGCGATCCGCCGGGCGCGGCGGGTGCGGGCGAGCGGCGTCTCGTCCGTCACGTCCAGCGCTGCGCGGCCGCCTCCTCGCCTGCTCACGCCCCAGAGCCTACGGTCCGCGACGGACCGTTCCTCAAATGGTGGTCAAGGCGGTGCCCCGTCCGGGTGACATGCGGTCAAGGGTTCCGGGGTGCCCGACGATCAGGGGTTTGTGACCGGCACCCTGCGGCCGGACCGGAGGACTGTGACGTGACCACCACCCAGACGGCGGACCCGCGGGCCCGACGCCGATCGGCGCTGGACCGGCCGCCCGGCCGGCCGGGGACGCGGCCGGCGCCGCAGCGGGTTCCGGAACTGGCCCCGCTGTGCCTCGACGAGCTGCGCGCCTACCGCCAGGAGCTGATCACGGAGGAGGCCCGGGTCTCCTACTGGCGCCGCCTGGTGCACGCGCGGCTGGACCTCGCGGGCGGCGACGAGTCGTCGATGGGCCGGCTGCGGGGCGTGCTCACCGACCACCAGCGGTCCAGCCAGCGGCTGGCCTTGCAGACCCTGGACGGCCACCTCGAGCTGCCGCCGCTGCCCGACCTCACGGTCCTGTGGGAGAGCCAGCCGACGGAGGACGACGACGCCATCATGGTCCGGCTGGCCGCTGCCGAGCGCGAGCTCTCGGACTACCGCCGTGGGCTGCACGAGCGGCTGGATGCCGCCACCGGCGAGCTGATCGCCCGCTACCGGGACGAGCCGGCGCTCGCCCTGCGCGCGCTGCCCCTCCCCCGCACCCAGGTCGGCGTCGCCTGATCGCAGCGCCGTGCGGCAGACTGAGCCCCGGCATGCCTGCGCGATGACACGCGATGACACGCGATCACCAGGCGTCGGACGGGTTCGGCGAGAGGACGGTCGTGGACGACCAGGTCGGTACGTTGGGCAGCTCCCCGCTCTTCGCAGCCCTCGACGCCGAGGCCCAGGACGCACTGCGCCAAGGCATGGACGTGGTGAAGCTCGCCAAGGGCGAGACGCTGTTCAGCGAGGGCGAGCCCGGTGACCGGCTGTACATCGTGACGCAGGGCAAGATCAAGCTGGGCCGCTCGGCCTCGGACGGCCGCGAGAACCTGCTGGCCGTGCTCGGCCCCGGCGAGATGTTCGGCGAGCTGTCGCTATTCGACCCCGGCCCGCGTACCGCCACAGCCACCGCCGTCACCGCGGGCGTGCTGTCCAGCATCGGCCACGACGACCTGCAGCCGCTGCTGCTGGCGCGTCCCGAGGTGGCCGGGCGCCTGCTCGCCGCGCTGGCCCGTCGCCTGCGGCGGACCAACGAGGCGATGGCCGACCTGGTCTTCAGCGACGTGCCCGGCCGGGTGGCCAAGGCACTGCTGGACCTGGCCAGCCGCTTCGGGGTCGAGGCCGAGGACGGCCTGCGGGTCACGCACGACCTCACCCAGGAGGAGCTGGCCCAGCTGGTGGGCGCCTCCCGTGAGACGGTCAACAAGGCGCTGGCCGACTTCGCCGGCCGCGGGTTCCTCCGCCTGGAGGGACGCGCCGTCGTGATCCTCGACATCGAGCGCCTCACCCGCCGCGCCGGCTGACCCCCGAATTCTCCGCGTTGATCATGCAGTAGTGGTTTCTGCGCCACATCGCCGCAGGTCAGAGGCCATCCCCCACACCGTTGATCATGCAGTTGTGGTTGGGCGGTTTCCGACGTACGGCGTCCAGGTCCCGCGCATGATGCCCCAGGGCGAGCCCGGCCGTGTCCCCGCCGGACAACCATTCCTGCATGATCGGCGCCCACTCGAGGTGGCGCTGACCTGCGGCTTTCCGGCGGCCCAACCAGTTCTGCATGATCACCGGCTGAATGAGCGGGGTGGTGGGTCAGGAGGAGGGATGGTCGGCGAGGTAGTCGAGCTGGGCGAGGACGGAGAGCTCGGCGGCCGGCCACAGCGACTCGTCGACGTCGGCGTAGACCCGGCGGACGACCTCGGGGGCCGACGCCGCGCCGGCCGCGACGGCCGCGCGCACCTGCTCGAGCCGCTGCTCGCGGTGGGCCAGGTAGTCGCGGGCCAGCGCGGCGGCGTCGGGGCGGACCGGCCCGTGGCCCGGCAGCAGGGTCACCGGCCCGAGGTCCACGATCCGGCGGAGCGAGGTGAGGTACGCGGCCAGGGTGCCGTCCGGGTGCGCCACCACGGTGCTGCCCCGGCCCAGGACCGTGTCGCCGGTCAGCACAGCCCGCTGGTCGCCGTCGTCGACCACGAAGCACACCGAGTCCGCCGTGTGACCGGGGGTGTGGAGGACATCGACCAGTAGGCCCGACACCCCTGTCGTCTCGCCGTCCTCGTCGAGCGGGTCGTCGGTGCCGATGCAGTGCGCCGGGTCGCGCGCGATCACCGGTGCGCCGGTCATCTCGTGGAACCGGCGCGCACCCTTGGCATGGTCGGGGTGCCCATGGGTCAGGAGCACCAGCGTGACGTCGCCGAGTCCGGCGACCCGGCGCAGGTGCCGCTCGTCGAGCGGGCCGGGGTCGACCACGACCAGCCCGCCGTCCGCGCGCAACGCGTAGGTGTTGGTGCCGTCCAGGGTCATGGGCCCGGGGTTGTCGGCGCGGACCAGGGTGCACCAGGACGGCAGCGGCACCGACGATGCCGGGGGCGGCGAGACGGTCACTCGACCACCAGGCGCAGCACACCGTCGTCGTCGACCAGCCGCGGCAGCATCGGGCGCACGACGCGGGGGGCGGCAAGCGCCGCGGCGACGTCCGGGAATGCGGAGAGCTCCCGCAGCGCCGCGATCGTGGGTGGCAGCATCTCCATCCGCCCGGCCAGGTGCTCGCTCACCGCGGTGGCGACCGGAACCCAGGCGGCGTGGTCGGCCTCGCCGCTGACGTCCCTCGCCCGCTGGCCGACCGGCAGCGCCGCGACGAAGAACCTGGTGTCGAACCGACGGGGCTCGAACTCCGGCGTGATCCAGTGCGCCCACGCGCTCAGCAGGTCGCTGCGCAGCACGAGCCCACGGGCCGCCAGCAGGGCCGCCATCGACTGCGACCGGTCGAGCAGGGACAGCCGGTCGCGCTCCCAGGCGTCACTGGTGGTGTCGGCGACGACGTCGCCGTCGTCCTGGCCGGCCAGCATGACGCCGGACTCCTCGAACGTCTCGCGCACCGCCGCGCAGACCAGGGCCCTGGCGAGTGGCTCGTCGCAACCCAGACGACCGGCCCACGCCGACGGTGGCGGCCCGGCCCACGCGGTCTCGACCTCGCTGTCACGCGGGTCCACCGATCCGCCGGGGAAGACGTGCATGCCGGGGGCGAAGGCCATCGTCCCCGCCCTGCGCAGCAGGTAGACGTCCGGACCGTCGACCCCGTCGCGCAGCAGGACGACCGTCGCGGCATGTCGCGGCGCGGCGACATCGCGCGGCCCGGCGAGGAACGCCCGAGCCCGTTCGACGAGCGGGGCGGGAACGTCGACCACCCGGCGATCGTAGGGGGAGCACTGGGGAATGTACGGTCGGAGTCGATCGAGCCAGGGGAACGCTGTGGCCGAGAGCATGACCATCACCGAGGTCGCGGAGCGCGTCGGGATGACGCCTCGCAACATTCGGGCGTACCAGTCACGCGGCCTTCTCTTCGCGCCGGAGATCCGACGGCGGGTCGCGCACTACAGCGGCGCGCACCTCGCCCGCCTGCAGCTGATCCTGTCGCTGCAGCGCGAGGGATTCACCCTGGCCGCGATCAAACGCCTCATCGACTCCCCGGGCAGCTACAGCGCGATCGTCGCCGATCGTCGCCGGCGGTTCCGCGAGGGCAGCTCGGACATCACCGCGACCGTTCCCGTCCCGGAGGGACGGATCAGATCGCTGCTTCCCGACTTGCCCGAGGACCTGACCGAGACCGGTCTCGCGTGGCGGGACGCGGAGGGACAGCTGGTCAGCCACACCGTGCTCGTCGGGGTCGGCCGGATGCTCGCGACCCAGGGCCTCTCGCTGGAGGTCATCAGCCAGCTTCAGCTCGTGGCGGCGCGGGCCGGGTCCGGGCTCGGCTCGGAGCTGCGCGCCCACCTCGACGGGCTGGACCTGGCCCACGACGGGGAGGACGAGCGGCTCGTCGACCTGGCCCGGGTGGCGGTGCAGCTCAGCGCCACAGCCTTCGAGATCGCCTTCCTCGAGGCCGCGACGCGTGCGGTCTCGCCGGACGTCGCCGGCGAGGTCGGCTGACGACGCGGGTCAGCCGACCTCGACGATCATCTCGACCTCGACGGGGACGTCC
>DASVED010000014.1:0-3333 GCA_036380775.1 Actinomycetes bacterium | reverse complement strand
GTTGGCCTGGATGGCGGCGTCGACCCGGGCCTGGGTCCGCGCCTCGATGGCGTGCGCCCGCACCACGGTGGCACCGACGACCGGCTCGGCGACGACCAACAGCATCTCGCCGACGCTGCGCCGCACCCGGCCGTACGCCGCCGTCATCCGCCAGGTGATCAGGCGCAGCGCCAGCACCAGGGGCAGGAAGCAGACCCACACCACGACGGTCAGCTCCCACGAGTAGAAGAGCATCACCCCGGTGGCGACGAGGATCTGACCGACGCTGACCACGATGAGGATCCCGCCGAACTGCAGGAACATCGACACCTGGTCGATGTCGCTGGTCACCCGCGACACCAGCCCGCCGCGACGCTCGCTGCTCTGGGTCAGCACCGGCAGGTCGTGGACGTGGCGGAAGGCGCGGATGCGCAGCTCGGCCAGGCCGCGCTCGCTCGCCACGAACATCCGGACCTTCATCAGGTATGCCGCGACGGAGGTCGCCAGCACGACGACCGCGGCGATCAGACACGTGATGACGATCGAGCCTCCGTCGACCGAGCCTTCGCTCAGCCCACGGTCGACGGCGCGTTGCACCACCACGGGCACCACGGCGCCGCCGGCGGTGGAGAACAGGGCCAGGGCCAGGGTGCCGCCGAGACCCTCCTTGAGCTGCGGCGACAGCGCGAAGCCACGCCGCAGGGTGTCGAGCGCACCGGCCTGCTCGCCGGAGCCGACCTCCGTCGTCTGGGCGGCGGTTCTCTCGACGGTCGCCGAGCTCATGCCTGCCCACCCGCCCCGACCGGTACGTCGGCTCCGGCGGAGGGCGCACCGGCAGCTGCCTCGCTGCGTGCGCGGGCCTGGTCGTAGGCGTCGACGATGTCGCGGTAGGCCGCGGACCGGGCCGACAGCTCCACGTGGGTCCCCCGGTCGACGATGCGGCCGCCCTCGAGGAACAGCACCTCGTCGGCCAGGGCGATGGTGGCCTTGCGGTAGGCGACCACCAGCGTGGTGGGGCCGCCGGCGGCCGACTCCCGGCGCAGCCCCTCCAGCACGGCCCGCTCCACCTCCGGGTCCACGGCGCTGGTCGCGTCGTCGAGGACGAGCAGCCGAGGCCGGCGCACCAGGGCGCGGGCGAGTGCGAGCCGTTGGCGCTGCCCGCCCGACAGCGTCGTGCCCCGCTCGCCGATCTCCTGGTCCAGCCCCAGGGGCAGCCGCGCCACGAACTCGTCGGCCTGCGCGGTCCGCAGCGCCTGCCACACCTGCTCGTCGGCCACCTCGTCGCCGAGCGTGACGTTGCCCCGCACCGTGTCGTCGAAGAGAAACGTGTGCTGTGGCACCAGCGCTGCCGCCGCCGCGAGTCCCTCGTGGGTCAGGTCACGCACATCGGTGCCGTCGAGGCAGACGGCGCCGGAGTCCGCATCCATCAGGCGTACCAGCAGCGCCGTGAGCGTCGACTTCCCCGACCCGGTGCGCCCCACCAGTGCCACGGTGCGTCCCGGCAGCACGGTGAAGTCGAGCCCGGTCAGCACCGGGCGGTCGGGCACGTACCCGAACCGGAGGGAGCGGACGTCCAGCCGGACCGGTCCCTCGCCGGTGACCGTTGCCGCGCCGTACGCGGTCTCGCCGGTGGCATCGAGCACCGACCGCACCCGGTCCCAGCCGACGACGCTGCGGGGCAGCTCGCCGAGCACCCACCCGATGGCGCGCACCGGGAAGGCGATCACCGTGAACAAGAAGGCGACCTGCACGACGTCGCCGGGGTCGGCGGCACCGGCAAGCACGCGCTGCACGCCGATCACCACGACCAGCAGGACGCCCACGATGGGCAGTGCCTCGAGCACAGGGTCGAACACGCTGCGCACCCGGCCGGCCGCGATGTTGGCGTCCCGGAGCCGGTGCGTGACGGTGGCGAACCGACGGGTCTCGTCACCCTCGCGACCGAGCGCCTTGACCACTGTGGCGCCGTCGAACGACTCGTGCGCGACCTCGCTGACGTCGGCGCGCAGCTGCTGGGACAACGTCACCCGGGGGGACAGGACTTTCTGGTACCCGACGTTGACGGCGAACAGCAGCGGGAAGATCACCAGCCCCACGAGAGTGAGCACCAGGTCGGCGGCGATCATCGCCACCACGGCCACCAGCAGCATGGCGATCACGCCGACCGCCATCGGCAGCGGCATCATCACCATCCAGGTGGCCTCGACGTCGGCGTTGGCGTTGGACAGCAGCTGCCCCGTCGGGTGCTGCTGATGCCAGCGCATCGGCAGCCGCAGGTACTGGCGCGTCACCCGGCGGCGATCGGTGGCCATCAGCCGGAAGTAGACGAGACCGCCCACCAGCCGGCGACCGATGATGCCGAGCGCCCGCGCCAGCGCAACGCCGAGGAACAGCAGGCTCACCGCCCACAGGTCGGACTGGTCCAGGGCCTGGGCGTCGAAGGCCGGTGAGATCACCTCGTCGGTGGCCCAGCCGAGCACCCACGCGTCGGCCACGGTGAGGGCGCCGTAGACCAGGCTGCCCAGTACCGAGATGGTGAACAGGCGCCACTCCTGGCGGGCGCCCTGCGCCATGATCGACAGCCCGCGGCGAGTGGTTCCGGGCCGGCGGGTCACCGGACCAGCGTACGGGTCAGCGCACGGGATGCCCCTGTGCGGCAAGCGCCTCCTTGACCGAGCCGATCCGCAGCTCGCCGAAGTGGAACACGCTGGCAGCGAGCACGGCATCTGCTCCCGCGTCGACCGCCGGCGCGAAGTGCTCCAGACTCCCGGCGCCGCCGCTGGCCACGAGCGGGACGGTGCTCACCGCTCGCACGGTCGCCACCATGTCCAGGTCGAAACCCGCCTTGGTGCCGTCGGCGTCCATCGAGTTGAGCAGGATCTCGCCGGCACCCAGCTCGCAGCCGCGGGCGGCCCACTGGACCAGGTCCAGTCCGGCGGAGCGGCGGCCACCGTGGGTGGTCACCTCGAAGCCACTGGGCTGGTCCGGGCTGCGGCGGGCGTCGATCGAGAGCACCAGCACCTGCGAGCCGAAGCGGTCGGCGATCTCGGCGATCACGGCGGGCCGCTCGATGGCTGCGGTGACCATCGCCACCTTGTCGGCGCCCGCCCGCAGCAGCCGCTCGACGTCGGCCGGGGTGCGGACGCCGCCGCCCACGGTGAGCGGGATGAAGACCTGCTCGGCGGTGCGCGAGACGACGTCGTACGTGGTCTGGCGGGAGTCCGACGACGCGGTGATGTCCAGGAAGCACAGCTCGTCGGCACCCTCGGCGTCGTACACCTTGGCCATCTCGACCGGATCGCCGGCGTCTCGGAGGTCGACGAAGTTGACCCCCTTGACCACCCGCCCGGCGTG
>DASVED010000013.1:0-16845 GCA_036380775.1 Actinomycetes bacterium | reverse complement strand
CGAGACAGGTGGCGCGATCTGCGAGGTCAACGCAGCGCCCGGCTTCCGGATGCACACCCACCCGACTGTCGGGGACCCGCAGTTCGTCGCCAAGCCGGTCGTGGACTCGCTGTTCCCGCCAGGCAGCCCCAGCCGGATCCCGGTCGTGGCGGTCACCGGGACCAACGGCAAGACGACCACCTCACGGATGATCGCCCACGTCTTCAAGGGCATGGGCCGCAAGGTCGGCATGACCTCCACCGACGGCATCGTCATCGACGAGCGGCTGGTCATCAGGGCCGACGCGTCCGGTCCGAAGTCGGCCAGGATGGTCCTGCAGAACCCCCGCGTCGACTTCGCCGTCTTCGAGGTGGCCCGCGGCGGCATCCTGCGCGAGGGCCTGGGCTATCAGCGCAACGACGTCGCGGTCGTCCTCAACGTCGCACCCGACCACCTCGGCATGCGCGGCATCGACACGCTGGAGCAGCTCGCGGACGTGAAGCAGGTCGTGGTCGAGGCGGTGCCGCGGGACGGCTTCGCGGTCCTGAACGCCGACGACGAGCTGGTGGCGGCCATGCGCCGACGGTGCTCCGGTGAGGTCGTCTGGTTCACGATGTCGGAGTCCGGGAGCGACGTACGCGAGATGGTCGACGAGCACTGCCGCAGGGGCGGCCGCGCCGTGGTGCTGGACCGCGGCGAGCTCGGCGAGATGATCGTCATCCGGCACGGACGGCGCGCGATGCAGCTCGCGTGGACCCATCTGCTGCCTTCAACGTTCGGCGGCAAGGCGAAGATGAACGTGCAGAACTGCATGGCGGCTGCCGCCGCCGCATTCGCCGCGGGAGCCCACCTGCACGACATCCGGCAGGGGCTGCGAACCTTCACGACGTCGTACTACCTCTCGCCCGGCCGGCTGAACCAGATCGAGGTTGCCGGGGCGAACGTCATCGTCGACTACTGCCACAACGCACCAGGCATGCGGCTGCTCGGAGACTTCGTCGAAGCCCTGGCGGAGGCAGCAGAGGCTGCGTCGGACCTGGCGCGCCCACAGCGCGTCGGCGTCATCGCGACCGCCGGCGACCGCCGCGACGAGGACATGCGCGAGCTCGGAGCGGTTGCTGCCGACCACTTCGACGTGCTCGTGGTCCGCGAGGACGCAGCGCTGCGCGGCCGGGCGCGCGGCGACGTCGCGGGGCATGTGGCGGACGGCGCTCGGGCCCGGATGGCGGAGGGTGCCCGCTGCAAGCAGGTCGAGATCGCGCTCGACGAGATCCAGGCGGTGCACGAGGCGATGGCACGAGCCAACCCGGGTGACATCGTCGTCCTCTGCGTCGACAAGCACGGCGCCGTCCTGGCCGAGCTCGAGACGATGTCCCACCAGGCCCAGGCGGGGGCACACCTCGACGAGGCCGTAGGCGACCCCGACACGGCGACGCCCGCCGTCGTACCGGAGTGAGCGGGCGCCGCTTCCTCGTCCTGCACGGGTGGGAGAACCACCGTCCGGTCGAGCACTGGGAGTGGTGGCTCACCGACCGCCTGCGGGCGCAGGGCGAGCAGGTGCTGTACCCCCAGCTGCCCGCTCCGGACCGGCCGGACCTCGAGGAGTGGCTGGAGGCCTTCAGCGCGGAGTGGCGGCAGATGGGCGATGGCGAGCGGGTCGTGGTCGCTCACTCGCTGTCCTGCCTGCTCTGGCTGCACGTCGCCGACCGGGGGCTCGCCGAGCCGCCCGCCGACCGGGTGCTGCTGGTGGCGCCGCCAAGCCCGGTGGTGACAGCGTCGACCCCGGCGATGGCCGGCTTTCTCGCGCCGGTCGACCCGGCCGCGGTCTGGGCTGCGAGCCGCAACGACGTCCGGCTGGTCGCCACCGACCACGACGTCTACAGCACGGAGGGCACGGCACACGTCCTCTACGGCGAGCCGCTGGGGCTGGACAGCGAGCTCCTGCCCGCGGGAGGCCACTTCGCGATCGAGGACGGCTTCGGTCCGTGGCCTCCGGTGCTGTCCTGGTGCCTAGACCCGAGCACCCGGTTCGCCGGCGAGCTCCCGATAGCCTGACGAGATGCCGCCCCTCCAGACGTACGCATGACCGGGTGGTCGTACGCCGGCGAGCCCGCTGCCGGGGGCACGTCCGGCGTGACACTTGTCGAGGGCTCCAGCTTCTGTCTCTGCGAGGCCACCGGCGACATCCGGGACGGCACCTCGCAAGGCGTGTTCTTCCGGGACACCCGCATCATCGACCGCTGGACGCTGACGATCGACGGCGAGAGCGTCGAGTCGCTCGCACTGATGTCCGATGAGCCGTGGTGCGCCACGTTCGTCGGTCGCGCACCGCCGAGGCCGGGACGTGTCGAGAGCACCCTGCTGGTCCGACGCAGCCGCTTCGTCGGTCAGGGCATGCGCGAGGACGTGCGCGTCGAGAATCTCGCGGACGAGCCCGCGGCGGTCAGGCTCATGCTCGAGGTGGACGCGGACTTCGCCGACCTGTTCGAGGTCAAGGAGTCGCGAGTCCCTCACCGTCCCCGCCCGGAGGTCTCCGTCGCGGCCGACGGGCTGCGGCTCGAGCGCCACTACGGCGGCAGCACGCCCAGCCGCGGTGTCCTGGTGAGCGCGCCGGGCTCTGTCGCGTCGCCGGTCGGACTCCTGTTCGACCTGGTGGTCCCGGCCCGCGCCTCGTGGCACACCACGATCCAAGCTCTTCCGGTGCTCTCCGGCCTGGTCCTCGAGCCCAGGTTCCCCAGCGACCGGCCCCTGACCGAGACGGTCGCCGCGCAGCGCTGGCGGCAGTGGCGTGAGACCACGCCCTTCCTGACGACGAACGACCCGAGCCTGGCGCGGACACTCGAGCGCAGCCGCGTCGACCTCGGGGCGCTGCGGATCTTCGACCCCGAGCAACCGGACGTCACGGTGGTCGCGGCCGGGGCTCCCTGGTTCATGACGCTGTTCGGGCGGGACTCCCTGCTGACGTCCTACATGGCGCTGCCGGTCGACCAGTCGCTCGCACTGGGAACCCTGAAGACACTGGCCAGGTTGCAGGGAAACGCCGTGGACCTACCGTCGGAGGAGGAGCCCGGCCGGATCCTGCACGAGGTCCGTTTCGGGGCGGAGCCCGCGCTCGCCCTGGGCGGCCGGACGGTCTACTACGGCACGGCGGATGCGACACCACTGTTCGTGGTCCTGCTCGGCGAGCTGCGCCGGTGGGGCCTGGCCCGTGACGAAGTGGGTCCCCTGCTGCCGCACGCCGAGCGGGCCCTCCAATGGGTGCTCGACTACGGCGACCGCGACGGGGACCTGTTCGTGGAGTACCAGCGGGCCACCGACCGCGGCCTGGTCAACCAGGGGTGGAAGGACTCCTGGGACGGCGTGAGCTCTGCAGACGGCACGATCCCGCCGACCCCGATCGCGCTGTGCGAGGTGCAGGGGTACTGCTACGCCGCCTTCCTGGCCCGGGCCCACTTCGCGTGGGAAGAGGGCGACTCGGCAGGCCACCGGTTGTGGAGCGAGCGAGCCGGCCGGCTCAAGGAGGCGTTCAACGACACCTTCTGGCTGCCGGACAAGGGCTACTTCGCGATGGCTCTCGACGGGAACAAGCACCCGGTCGACTCCCTGACGTCGAACATCGGGCACTGCCTGTGGAGCGGGATCATCGACGACGACAAAGCCGGACAGGTCGCCGAACGGCTGATGTCCCCGGAGATGTTCACCGGATGGGGCGTCCGCACCCTGGCCACGTCGATGCGCCGCTACAACCCCATGAGCTACCACAACGGTTCGGTCTGGCCGCACGACAGCGCGCTCGTCGCGTCGGGGCTGATGAGGTACGGCTTCGTCACCGAGGCCCAACGGATCGCCAGCGGCCTGCTCGACGCCGCAGACGCGTTCGCCGGCCGGCTGCCGGAGCTGTTCTGCGGGTTCGACCGGTCCGAGTTCTCGGAGCCGGTCCCGTTCCCCACGTCGTGCTCCCCCCAGGCGTGGGCCGCTGCTGCGCCACTGCACCTGATGCGGTCCCTGCTGCGGTTCGACCCGTGGGTGCCCCGCGGCAAGGCGTGGCTGGCGCCGGCCTTTCCCCCTGGTTTCCCGGACTTCACGCTGCAGAACCTCCCGCTGGCCGGCTCCCGTCTCTCCTTGACGGTCGTCGACGGCGACGTGGTCGACCTGCAGGGAGTGCCCGATGACCTTGAGCTCGTACGGGAGCCTCGCAAGCCGTCAACCGCGATGCATGAGAGCGACACCTCCGGGTAGCGGCACCGCCGACATGCTCGACGGGCATCTGCCGGAGGTCCCTGATGAACCCTGATGGACGACGTCCGCTGCGCGTGGCCCTGGTCGCCCCGCCCTTCTTCGAGATCCCGCCGGACGGCTACGGCGGCATCGAAGCGGTGCTGGCGCAGCTGGCGGACGGGCTCGTGGACCGGGGCCACGACGTCACCCTGATCGGTGCGGGCCGACCAGGCACTCGGGCGACGTTCATCCCGACCTTCGACGAGCCACAGGCCGCGCGGCTGGGTCGGCCGGAGCCTGAGCTGGTGCACACCGCCCGGGTCTCCGGCCTGCTGGCCGAGCTGCGTCCCGACGTCGTCCACGATCACACTGCCGCCGGGCCCGCGATGGCGCGCGACCGGCAGCTTCCCACCGTGATCACCTCCCACGGCCCGGCGACCGGGGACTGGGGCGAGTACCTCGCGGCTGCCCACGAGGACATGTGCCTGGTCGCCATCTCGCAGTCCCAGATGGACCTCAGCCCAGACCTGCCGTGGGTGGGTGTGGTGCACAACAGCCTGGACACGTCGGACATCCCGTTCCGCGAGGACAAGGAGGACTACCTCGTCTGGCTCGGGCGGCTGTCGCCGGACAAGGGCGCCCACCTGGCCATCGAGGTCGCGCGCAAGGCCGGCCGCCGCATCCTGCTCGCCGGCAAGTGCAGCGAGCCCGACGAGCAGGCGCACTTCGACGCCGACATCCGGCCCGAGCTGGGCACGGACGTCGAGTTCGTCGGCGAGATGGGTGACCGCGACAAGTACGACCTGCTGGGACGAGCAGCGGCCTTCGTCTTCCCGCTGCAGTGGGAAGAGCCCTTCGGCATGGTGCTGCTCGAGGCCATGGCGTGCGGGACGCCTGTCCTCACCCTTGCCAGAGGTGCGATCCCGGAGGTGGTCGAGGACGGCGTGACCGGGTTCGTACGACAGGAAGCCGGCGACCTGGTGGGTGCGCTCGACCGCCTGGACGAGATCTCCCCCGCGGCGTGCCGGGCGCACGTCGAGAAGCGGTTCAGCGCCGCCAGGATGGTCGAGGGGTATGAGCAGGTCTACCGCGAGTGCATCGCCAGATGGAGCCGGCAGAGCGCCTAGCGGCGGAGGACCTTGGCGCGGATCCGCTCCGGGCTGTCGACGGTCGCGCCGGCGGCGCCCAGCCAGGCGGCGATCTCGGTGCGCTCGGCGTGACACATCACGCCGACGACGTCCCCTGCCCCGGACCCGTCGATCAGGGCTCGCATCCCGTCGAGCTCGGTGCGATAGGACGGTACGTCGCCGACACCGACTGCCGACGCGCCCTCGCGGAGCAGCGCGGTCAGCCCTTCCACGTCCCGGCCCCGCAGGTAGTGCTCCTTGTGACCGATCACCACCTGGTCAGCGCCGCGCGCAGCGATCTCGGCCACCCCCCGGATGATCTCGTCCGTGCGGTCGCCCGGCGTGCCCATGACCAGTCGGACCTGCCGCCCCGGTGCCCGCAGGCCCGTGAGCACCTCCATCAACGCGTGCACGCCAGCCTCGTTGTGCGCCAGGTCGACGACGACGGTCACGCCGGCCAGGTCGTAGATGTTCATCCGCCCCGGGTTGTCATCGGGCCCCGGGCGGAAGCTGCGCAGGCCATCGATGACCGCCTCGCGGGACAGGCCGGCGCCCAGGGCGGCACCAGTTGCCGCCAGGACGTTCTCGACGTTGACGTGGGACAAGCCGGACAGCGTCACGGGCACGTCGACGACGGGGACGAGCCCGTCGGGCTCGGCACGAGGGTCGATGACTGTGACGGCGCCGTCGATGAGAGTGACGGCACGCCCGCCCTCGGTCAGGACGGCGCGCAACGACGGCGAGTCGGGGTCGCGGGAGAAGACGCAGACCCGCGCGTCCACCGCCAAGCGCATCGCGAAGGTCCGCGGGTCGTCACCGTTGAGCACGACCCAGCCGTCCCGCCGGGTGACGCGGGTGATGACGGCCTTGACCTCGGCCAGCTGGTCGATGGTGTCGACACCGTGCAGCCCGAGGTGGTCGGCGGAGACATTGGTCACCACGGAGACGTCGTTGTGCGCGACACCGAGGCCGCGCAGCAGGATCCCGCCGCGCGCCGTCTCGGTGACCGCGAGCTGCACCCGGGGGTCGTCCAGGACCTGCTGGGCACCGCTCGGCCCGGAGTAGTCGCCCGCCTCGACGAGCTCGCCATCCACGAAGACGCCGTCGGTCGAGGACCAGCCGACGACCAGGCCGGCACAACGGCCGATCCGGGCGATCAGCCGTGACGTTGTCGTCTTCCCGTTGGTCCCGGTCACGGCGATCACCGGGACGTGCGGCCGGCGGGTCGACGGAGGGTCGCCGGGCTCCGACCCGCGCACGAAGTCGGCCGCGGCCCGGATCGCCGCGGGCAAGTCCGCACCGGGAAGGGAGTCGAGAACACCCGCGACGGCGTGACCGAGCGCCTCGGCCCGGCCACGGTGCCGCCAGGGGAACGACACCACCAGGCGGTGCAGGTCCGCGGTCGGGCGCGAGCGTACGGCCAGGCGGGTCGTCCCGGTCTCGTGAGCCACCCGGCGCACAACCTTCGCCACCACGCGCCCGGCGAAGCGTTGCCGCAGTCCCGTCTCGGGGGCACCCGGCCGGACCGCAGCGAGGCCGAGCTGGCCGGCGAGCTTGCGCGCGTCGTCCTCGCTGATCGCCATCAGTGCGGACAGGTCGAGGGTCAGCTTCACCGCGGGGCGCGGGAAGTAGAGGTTGGCTCCGTCGAGGATCCGCAGCTCCACCAGCGACGGCCGGAACCCGTCCATCAGGTCATCGCCGGACCTCAGGCGCCCATGGCATGCACGCCGCCGTCGACGTGGACGATCTCCCCCGTGGTCCTCGGGAACCAGTCCGAGAGCAGTGCGACACAGCCACGCGCAGCAGGCTCGAAGTCCGAGGTGTCCCAGGCCAGCGGCGAGCGGGTGGACCACACCCCGTCGAACTCCTCGAAACCCGGGATCGACTTGGCCGCCGTCGTCTTGAGCGGGCCGGCAGCCACCAGGTTGACGCGGATCCCGTCCGGCCCGAGATCCCGCGCGACGTAGCGCGCGGTCGACTCGAACGCCGCCTTGGCCACGCCCATCCAGTCGTACTTCGGCCAGGCCACGGTGGCGTCGAACGTCAGGCCGACGATCGAACCACCGGAGGACATCAGCGGCTGCGCGGCGACGGCGAGCGCCTTCAGGCTGTATGCGGAGATCTGCACCGCTGTCGCCACGTCGGCCCACCCGGTGTTCAGGAAGTTGCCGCCCAGCGCCGCTTCGGGGGCGAAGCCGATCGAGTGCAGCACACCGTCGAGCCCGTCGACGTGCTCGCGCACGCGGTCCGCGAGAGCGTCGAAGTCCTCGGCGTTGCTGGCGTCGAGCTCGATGACCGGTGGGGTCTTCGGCAGCCTCTTCGCGATCGTCTGGGTGATCCGCATCGTGCGGCCGAACGACGTGAGCACCACCTCGGCACCTTGCTCCTGCGCGATGCGCGCCACGTGGAACGCGATCGAGGTGTCCATCAGGACTCCGGTCACGAGGATGCGCTTGCCGTCGAGCAGTCCCATCTGCCAGTCCTCCTTCAGTGGCCCATGCCGAGGCCGCCGTCGACCGGGACGACCGCCCCGGTGATGTAGGCCGCGTCGTCGCTGGCGACGAACCGGACGACCCGTGCGACCTCGTCGGGCGAGCAGAACCGCCCGAGGGGGATCTGCGACTTGTAGGTCTTCTGCAGGTCGTCGCCGAGCTCGGCCGTCATGTCCGTCTCGACGAAGCCCGGTGCGACCACGTTGTAGGTGATCCCGCGCGACCCGAGCTCGCGGGCGAGCGAGCGGGCGAGTCCGACCAGCCCCGCCTTCGAGGCGGCGTAGTTGCTCTGCCCGGCCGATCCCAACAGCCCCACCACGGAGGAGATGAAGACGACGCGGCCGCGGCGAAGCTTCAACATCCCCTTCGACGCCCGCTTCGCGACCCGCCACGAGCCGGCGAGGTTCGTCGAGACGACGTCGGCGAAGTCCTCCTCCGACATCCGCATGACCAGCTGGTCACGGGTGATGCCGGCGTTGGCGACAAGCACCTCGACCGGGCCCTGCTTGGCCTCGACCTCGGTGAAGGCCGCCTCGACCGACTCCGGATCGGTGACGTCGCACCGCACCCCGAGCAGGCCCTCCGGCGGCTCGCCCGACCGGTAGGTCACCGCGACCGCGTCACCGTCGGCCGCCAGGGCCCTGGCGATGGCCAGGCCGATGCCGCGGTTGCCGCCGGTCACCAGGACGCTGCGCCCGCGGGCGCCGTCCGCTGAGTCTTCCGTCACGGGCGCGACGTTATCGGCTGACCCGCCATGTGCGCGAAACCCGGTTGGCACGCCGGGCTAAGGTCCTGGGATGCGCGCGATCCAGGTGAGCCGCTTCGGGGGTCCGGAGGTCCTCGAAGTCGTCGACCTGACCCCGCCGGTGCCGTCCGGCGACCAGGTCCGTATCAGCGTCGACTCGGCCGGGATCAACTACGCCGACACCCACCAGGCCGACGACGACTACCTCGCGCGGCAGCAGGTCCCGTTTGTCCCCGGCGCCGAGGTGGTCGGCCACACCGACGACGGCCGCCGGGTGGTGGCGCTCCTCGGCGCAGGGGGCTACGCCGAGCAGGCCCTGTCGCGACCGGCCACCACCTTCACCCTGCCGGACGGCGTGGACGACACGACCGCTCTCGCCCTGGTGCTGCAGGGCACCACCGCCTGGCACCTCCTGAGGACCAGCACCCGGATGGCCCCCGGCGAGTCGGTCGTGGTGCACGCCGCCGCGGGCGGTGTGGGGACGATCGCCGTCCAGCTGGCGCGGGAGCTGGGCGCCGCGCGGGTGATCGCGACGGCGTCCACCGCCGAGAAGCGCGACCTGGCCAGGGACCTCGGCGCCGACGTCGCGGTCGACCCGGCGGAGGGTGACCTGAAGGCGGCGCTGATCGAGGCCAACGGCGGTCAGCCCGTCGACGTGGTCCTCGAGATGACCGGCGGCACGGTCTTCGACGCGTCCCTGTCGGCGCTGGCGCCGTTCGGCCGACTCGCCACGTACGGCATGGCGTCGCGCACTCCACCGACCCCGGTCGACGCCGCCCGGCTGATGGTGACCTCGCGCGCGATAGTCGGCTTCTGGCTGGTGCACGCACTGCGCCTCCCCGGTGGCCTGCGGCCGGCGATGGAGGAGCTGCTCGACCTGCATGCGGCCGGTCGGCTGCACGTCCTGGACGGGGGGCGCTACCCGCTCGAGGACGCCCGGCGAGCCCACGAGGACCTGCGGTCCCGACGTACGCACGGAAAGCTCACGCTCGACTGCACCCAGACCGGCTGACCCACCCAGATCCGCATCCCACCGCATCCACGGAGAAGCACGTGCCCGTAGAGATCGACGAGGCCTTCACCGACCTCCCGTTGCGCCAGCTCGCAGACGCGGCCCTCAGCCGCGCCCGGGAGCTCGGCGCAGATCACGCGGACCTGCGCGTGGAGCGGATCCGCGACGAGAGCATGAGCCTGCGCGACGCGCGGCTGGACGGGACCAGCGACCGCGAGGACCTCGGTCTGGCCGTGCGAGTGGTGCACGACGGCACCTGGGGCTTCGCCAGCGACGTCGCGCTGACGTCGGACGCCGCCGCGCGGCTCGCCGAGCGGGCCGTGGAGGTCGCGAAGGTCAGCCGACCGCTGTCGACCGAGCGGGTGGTGCTGGCTGACGAGCCGGTGCACGGTGACGTCACCTGGGCGTCGCCCTACGACATCAACCCGTTCGCGGTGCCTGACAGCGAGAAGGTCTCGCTGCTCGCCGACTGGAGCGCCGGTCTGCTCGCCCACGACATCGTGTCCCATGCGGAGGCGACGGCGCACACGGTGCTGGAGAACAAGTTCTACGCCGACCTGGCGGGCACCACGACGACCCAGCAGCGGGTGCGGGTGCACGTCCAGCTCGAGGCGGTGGGGGTCGACAAGGAGTCCGGCCGGTTCGACACGATGCGTACGCTCGCACCGCCGGTCGGCCGGGGCTGGGAGCACGTCGCCGGCTCGACGTACGACTGGGCCACCGAGCTCGACGAGCTGCCCGAGCACCTGGCCGCCAAGCTCCGGGCGCCATCGGTCGACGCCGGGACGTACGACCTCGTCATCGACCCGTCGAACCTGTTCCTGACCATCCACGAGTCGATCGGCCACGCAACCGAGCTCGACCGGGCTCTGGGCTACGAGGCCAACTACGCCGGCACGTCCTTCGCGACCTTCGACCAGCTCGGGGCGCTGACGTACGGATCGCCGGTCATGAACGTGACGGGTGACCGCACCGCGGAGCACGGGCTGGCCACGATCGGCTACGACGACGAGGGCGTCGCGGGGCAGTCGTGGGACATCGTGCGCGACGGGGTCCTGGTCGGCTACCAGCTCGACCGCGCGATGGCCCGGCGCAAGGAACTCGGCCGGTCGAACGGGTGCGCGTTCGCCGACTCCCCCGGCCACGTCCCGATGCAGCGGATGGCAAACGTGTCCTTGCAACCGGCGGCGGGCGGGCCGTCGACCGAGGAGCTCATCTCGCGGGTCGACCGCGGCATCTATGTCGTCGGCGACAAGAGCTGGTCGATCGACATGCAGCGCTACAACTTCCAGTTCACCGGGCAGCGCTTCTTCCGGATCGAGAACGGGCGGCTAGCCGGCCAGCTGCGCGACGTGGCCTACCAGGCCACGACCACCGACTTCTGGGGCTCGCTGGAGGCGGTCGGCGGGCCGCAGACCTACCTGCTCGGCGGCGCCTTCAACTGCGGCAAGGGCCAGCCCGGCCAGGTCGCCGCGGTGAGCCACGGCTGTCCCGCGACACTCTTCCGCGGCGTGCGGATCCTCAACACCCAGGCGGAGGCGGGGCGATGAGCAATCGTGAAGCCCGCAGCGGAGCAAGGTCGATGATTGCGAGCAAGAGATCATGACGTCGGTCGTGAAGGCGCAGGACGTCGTCGAGCGCGCCCTGTCCCTGTCGGAGACGGACGGCTGCGTCGTCCTGGCCCAGGAGAGCAGCGACGCCAACCTGCGGTGGGCAGCCAACACGCTGACGACGAACGGCGTCATGCGCGGTCGCCAGCTCACCGTGATAGCCACCGTCGGCGGCTCCGAGGGCACCGCGACCGGTGTGGTGTCGCGCAGCAACGTCGGGGTCGACGAGATCGAGTCACTGGTGCGGGCCGCGGAGAAGGCCGCCCGGGAGAGCCGCTC
This sequence comes from Actinomycetes bacterium, assembly GCA_036380775.1. Taxonomy (GTDB): domain Bacteria; phylum Actinomycetota; class Actinomycetes; order JACCUZ01; family JACCUZ01; genus DASVED01. Next base: position 5,383 of record DASVED010000013.1, on the reverse strand, counting down.
CGCCGAGGACGCGCGGCCGCTGGCCGAGCCGACCGACGTACCGGTCTCCGGGCTCGGCTGGGACGAGGCGCCGGCGGAGACCTCGATCGGGGTCTTCTCCTCGCTCGCGCCGACGCTTGGCGAGGTATTCGTCAAGGCACGCGCCGAGGGGCGGGAGCTGTTCGGCTTCGCCGAGCACCAGATGTCCACGCTCTACCTCGGGACGTCGACAGGGGTCCGGGTCCGGCACGCGCAGCCCACCGGCCGGATCGAGGTCACCGGCAAGACGGCGGACTGGTCGCGCTCGTCCTGGGTCGGCCAGGGCACCCGTGACTTCTCCGACGTCGACATGGCGGCGGTCGACAGCGAGCTGACCCGCCGGCTGGGCTGGGCGGCCCGCCGCGTCGAGCTGGACGCCGGCCGGTACGAGACGCTGCTGCCGCCGAGTGCGGTCGCCGACCTCATGCTCTACCTGTACTGGACGGCGGTCGCCCGCGAGGCCGACGACGGCCGCACGGTGTTCAGCCGCAGGGGCGGCGGGACACGGGTCGGCGAGCGGCTGGCCGACGCGCCGCTGCGGATCTGGAGCGACCCGGCGGCGCCGGGGCTGGAGTGCGACCCGGTGGTGTTCGCCGCGTCGTCGGCCGCATCGCAGTCGGTGTTCGACAACGGGCTGCCGATCGGGTCGACCGACTGGCTGGCCGACGGTGAGCTCAAGGCCCTCATCCAGACCCGGCACTCGGCAGAGATGACGGGACTGCCCTTCACGCCAGGCGTCGACAACCTGCTGATGTCCTCCGGCGACGCCACCCGCGGGCTCGACGAGATGATCGCGGACACCTCACGCGGGCTGCTGCTCACCTGCCTCTGGTACGTCCGGGAGGTCGAGCCGCAGACCCTGCTGCTCACCGGGCTGACCCGTGACGGCGTCTACCTCGTGGAGGGCGGCGAGGTGGTCGCCGAGGTCAACAACTTCCGGTTCAACGAGAGTCCCGTCGACCTGCTGGGCCGCCTCGCGGAGGTCGGGCTGACCGAGCGCACCCTCGCGCGGGAGTTCGGCGACTACTTCACGCGGACTGCCATGCCCAGCTGGCGGGTGGCCGACTTCAACATGTCATCGGTGTCCCAGGCGTCGTAGGGCTCTGACCTCATCGGCGATGAAGGTCGGACCGTTCGGACGACCGTGCGTTCGCCCGCTCGGCCGTGGTGCGGCCCGGCGCACATTTGCCAGGATCGGTGGCATGAAGTCACTCCCGTCCTATGTCTTCGCGGCCCTCGGGATCGCCCTACTCGCCCTCGGCATCGCCGGCCTGGCGTACGGGGAGGACGCGGGCGACCAGCTCATCGGGTCTCTCGTCGCCATCGTCGGCGTCGTGCAGATCGTGTTCGGTGGGCTCCGACGCAAGACGGAGGACGACCGGCCATCGTGGGACAGGCGCGAGCGGACATACGTCCAGGAGCGCTAACAGTTCGGAGGGTCAGCCGGCTCCGGCCGCGCCGATCCCGGTCCCGTCCTTCTTGTCGTACCTGTTGCGTTCCTTGCCGCACCTGGTGCAGACCTCGTAGTCGGCCTGCGAGCCGCCCATTTCCGGGTTGCGCTGATGACGCCAGGTGTGACGCCCGAGATAGCAGGTCACTGCCCTCATGCTCTCGACTGTGCGCTCGTCGCATCGGGATGTCCAGGGCCTCGTAGACCCGCTTGCCACGGTGTTCCGGGCAGTCCACGATCCAGAGGACGTTGTCGAGAGGAGGGCACCCGAATGCGGGCAGTCGTCCACGACCGGTACGGCCCTCCGGAGGTCCTCCGCGTCGCCGACGTCGAGCGGCCAGTGCCGAAGGACGACGAGGTGCTCGTCCGGGTCTCCGCCTCGACAGTGACCCGCGGCGATGCCATGGGCGTGCGCTTCGACAAGTACCGGTTCGCCCGGGTCCTCACCGGCATTCGCCGCCCGAGGCAGACGAGTTTCGGCTCGGAGCTTGCGGGCCGGGTGGAGGAGGTCGGAGCGGCCGTCACGGAGTTCCGGGTCGGCGACGAGGTGTTCGGCATCGAGGACGGCGCGAACGCGGACTACGTGACCGTCCGTGAGAGCGGCGTGATCGCAGCGAAGCCGACCGGGCTGACCTACGAGCAGGCGGCGGCTGTCCCGGACGGCTCGCTTCTCGCGCTGACCTGCCTGAAACCGGGGTATCCCCTGCGAGGGAAGAGCGTCCTCGTCTACGGCGCTGCGGGCTCCGTGGGGACGGCGGCGGTCCAGCTCCTTGCGCACCACTTCGAGGCCGAGGTGACCGCGGTATGCGACACGAAGGACGTCGAGCTCGTGCGGTCGCTCGGCGCGCGGGACGCCGTCGATCGGCTTGCCGAGGACTTCACGAAGAACGGCACGACGTACGACGTGATCTTCGACGCGGTCGGCAAGCACTCGTACCGCCGCTGCCGGCGCTCGCTGAAGCGCGGCGGGATCTACATCTCGATGGATCTCGGATTCATGTACCACGTGCCGCTCCTCGCACTCGTTACCCGGATCGCCGGGAGCACGCGTGGGACTCTTGGCGTCGGCCGCTATCGCAAGGCGGACCTCTTGCTGGTCAAGGAGCTCGTCGACGCGGGAACGTACCGGCCAGTGATCGACCGGACGTACCCGCTCGACGAGATCGTCGAGGCGACCCGCTACGTCGAGGCCGGGCAGAAGACGGGCAACGTCGTGCTCCGCATCACCGAGCCTGAGCCCGGCGAGCAGCCTGAGCCCGCCGCGAACTCCTCCATCGACGACTGACTGTCGGCCGTACCCGGAAGACGATTCAACCTGCTCCTGCCGCGCCGCGAGGCCCCAATGGACGCGTTGCGTCGTCTTTCCGGACCGCATCCACGCCGCACCTCGTGGCCGAACCACCGGCATGAAGCGCGGTCAGGCGTCCTCCAGGCGGAAGCCGATCTTCATGCCGACCTGGAAGTGCTGGGGGGCGCCGTCGACGATCTGGCCGCGGACCTGGGTGACCTCGAACCAGTCCAGGTGGCGCAGCGTCTCGGCCGCGCGGGCGATGCCGTTGCGGATCGCGACGTCGACGCCCAGCTCGGAGGTGCCGACGATCTCGGTCACGCGGTACGTGCGGTTGCTCATGGAATGCTCCTCGGGGTGCTGGCCGCTCCGGACGACCCGGGACGGGGGCCGGACAAGTGGCTAGGGTGAGACTCGTGGCCCGCATCCCGCAACCGAGCCGTCCGCGGCGGGTCGCGGCACGCGAGCCGGTCTACCAGATCACCGGGGCCCGGCGGGGGGTCCGGGACGACGTCGACGGCCGGACCCGGCGCTACCTGATCTCGATGGGCATCCGCACCGTCTGCTTCATCCTGGCCGTCGTGGTGGCCGACGGCTGGCTCCGCTGGGTGCTCATCGGCGCCGCGCTGGTCCTGCCCTACCTGTCCGTCGTGTTCGCCAATGGAGGCCGGGAACGGGTCGTCGACCTGGCCGAATCGGACCTTGCGGACGACCGGAAGGCAATTGACCGGTCCGGCGCCTGAGATGACATCGTTCCGTGCAATACTCCCGCCACAGCGCTGCGCGGGCGACCGCGGCAGCGCCTCGAGCGCGATGCCGGGCGGCTCCCCCCGTGGCTGCCCGGCATCGCCTTGCGAGGGGTACGCGTGACTGGTGGTCCCAGCCGGGAGACGACGTCCCCGGTGTGCTCGACGAAGGGCTGCCGGGCCGACGCGGTCTGGGTGCTCGCGTGGAACAACCCCAAGCTGCACACGCCTGACCGGCGCAAGACATGGACCGCCTGCGACGAGCACAAGGGGCCGCTGAGCGAGTTCCTGGAGGCCCGTGCCTTCCTGCGCGAGACGCACACGCTCGCCGACTGGAACGAGGCCGGGTCAGCCGCCGATCGCTGACATCGGGCGCACCGGCTGCAGAAAACCGGGGTCGTCGATGCCGTGCCCGGGCCGCTTCGCCAGCAGGGAGGCACGCATCCGGGCGACGAGGTCGTCGTCGGTCGCGCCGGCACGCAGCGCCGCACGCAGGTCGGACTCCTCGCGGGCGAACAGGCAGTTGCGCAGCTGACCGTCGGCGGTGAGCCGCACCCTGTCGCAGGCCCCGCAGAACGGCCGCGTCACCGAGCCGATGACCCCGACCCTGCCCGGTCCCCCGTCGACCAGCCACTCCTCGGCCGGCGCGCTGCCGCGCTCGTCGGCACCGACCGGCGCCAGCGTGAACGCCTCGGCCAGGCGGCCGAGGATCTCGTCGGCGGTGACCATCTGGTCGCGGGTCCAGCCGTGCTGGGCGTCCAGCGGCATCTGCTCGATGAACCGCAGCCGGTAGCCGGCGCCCAGCGCCCAGCGGAGCAGCGGCACCGCCTCGTCCTCGTTGACCCCCCGCATCAGGACCGCGTTGACCTTCACCGGCACCAGCCCCGCGGCCTCCGCCGCCACCAGACCCTTCAGCACGTCGGCCAGCCGGTCGCGGCGGGCGATCTGCACGAAGCGGTCGCGGTCGAGGGTGTCCAGGGAGACGTTGACCCGGTCCAGCCCGGCATCGGCGAGCGCCTGGGCCGTGCGGGCCAGGCCGATCCCGTTGGTGGTGAGCGACATCCGAGGCCGAGGGGTCAGGGCGCCCACGCGCTCGACGATCGACACCAGCCCACGGCGCAGCAGCGGCTCGCCGCCGGTGAACCGCACCTCGGTGACCCCCTCGCCCACCGCGAGCGCCACCAGCCGGACCAGTTCGTCGTCGGTCAGAAGTTCCGGGCCGGGAAGCCACTCGAGGCCCTCGGGCGGCATGCAGTAGGAGCAGCGCAGGTTGCACTTGTCCGTCAGCGAGACCCGCAGGTCCGTCGCGACGCGTCCGTAGTTGTCCACCAGCACGTGAACACCCTACGTCCGGCCAGGGACAACGGGCGGGCTACCGTCTCGGTGATGTCCGGCTACCACCGGCAGGGGCGCTACCGCTTCCTGCTCTCCCGGCGCTGGCTGGGCCTGCTGGGAGCCGCGCTGCTGGCGGCTGCCTGCTGCGTCGCGTTGGGCCAGTGGCAGTTGGACCGCTTGTCTGAGCGCCATCAGCGCAACGATCTTCTCGAGCGCAACCTCGACGCGCGCCCGAGCGCCCCGGACGACCTGCTGCGGGTCGGTCACGGGCCGGCGGATGGTGACGTCTACGCGCGGGTCAGGGCGCGCGGCCGCTACGACAGGGGCCGGCAGCTGCTCGTCCGCACCCGGCCGTTCGAGGGCCGGGTCGGCTACTACGTCCTCACGCCGTTCGTGACCGACGCGGGTCCCGCCCTGCTGCTGGTCCGCGGATGGGTGCCCGGTGGTGCCAGCGCCGAGTCCCTGCCCGACGTACCCGCTCCTCCGGCCGGGACGGTGAGCGTCACCGCCCGGGTCCGGCCGAGCGAGGCGGCCTCCACGACCGGC
>DASVED010000012.1:0-6145 GCA_036380775.1 Actinomycetes bacterium | reverse complement strand
GCGAGCACCGACGCCTGCGCGTTGCGGTAGCCGTTCTTCTCACCGATCTTGATGGTCGCGTCCCAGGCCTTGTTGGCCTCGCGCTGCACGTCCTTGTCCAGCGTCTCGAAGGTCCGGATCGCGTCGTTGGCGGCGGCGTGCTTGCGCATCACCCGCTTGTGGGCGTCCGCGTTGCGGGCGTAGCCCTCGTACGGACCGACGATGCCGGCCAGCTCGGCCGAGCGCTTGTACGACGTACCGGTCATGAGGGACGTGATCGACGCGGCCAGCGAGCGGCCACCGGCCGAGTCGTAGCCGTGGCCGGTCGCCATCAGCAGGGCGCCCAGGTTGGCGTAGCCGATGCCGAGCTGGCGGTACTTGCGGGTGGTGTCGCCGATCGCCTCGGTCGGGAAGTCGGCGAAGCAGATCGAGATGTCCATCGCGGTGATGACGAGCTCGACGACCTTGGCGAAGGTCTTGGCGTCGAACGTGTCGTCGTCGGAGAGAAACTTCAACAGGTTGAGCGACGCCAGGTTGCACGACGAGTTGTCCAGTGACATGTACTCCGAACAGGGGTTGGACGCGGTGATCCGGCCGGTCTCGGGGTTGGTGTGCCAGTCGTTGATCGTGTCGTCGTACTGGATGCCGGGGTCGGCGCACTCCCACGCGGCGTGCGCGATCTTGCGCCAGAGCGTCCGGGCGTCGACCGTGTCGATGACCTCACCGGTCGCGCGGGCGGTCAGACCGAACTCGGTGCCCTCCTCGACCGCACGCATGAACGAGTCGGTGACGCGCACCGAGTTGTTGGCGTTCTGGTACTGCACGGAGGTGATGTCCTTGCCGCCGAGGTCCATGTCGAACCCGGCGTCGCGCAGCGCCCGGATCTTGTTCTCCTCGCGCGCCTTGGTCCCGACGAACTCCTCGATGTCGGGGTGGTCGACGTCGAGGACGACCATCTTCGCCGCGCGCCGGGTGGCGCCGCCGGACTTGATCGTCCCGGCAGAGGCGTCGGCGCCGCGCATGAACGAGACGGGACCGGACGCGGTGCCGCCGGAGGACAGCAGCTCCTTGGACGACCGGATGCGGGAGAGGTTGAGGCCGGCACCGGAGCCGCCCTTGAAGATCAGGCCCTCCTCGCGGTACCAGTTCAGGATCGAGTCCATGGTGTCGTCGACCGCGAGGATGAAACAGTTGTGCACGCGCAGGCTCTGAGACAGATACTCACCAGACTCGGTCTGGATGTCATAGACGTCCATCTCGCCGAGAGACTCGATGCGGGCGATCTCCAGGCGCTTCACGTCGAGCGCGCCACGACCAGGCAGGTTGAAGCTCCGCTCGAGCTTGTCCGCCTTTATCGGGTCGATGAAGCCGATCTCGTCGGCAAAGATGCGCCGGTCGCCGGCGTTCTGGATGCGGACGCCCCAGATCCCGCCCTGTCGACCCTCGCGGTCGTCGCGCTTGAATCCGACTCGAGCGAAGATGCCGAACCGGCTCAACAACCCCTGCACTCCACGGACGAGCTGTTCACTGACCATGTCCAAGGCGACGAGAGTCGAGCTCGTGCGCGCCGAGACGTAGCCCTCAGCCTGGAACAGGCTGCGCAGGTACGCCGCCACAACAGGCAGCGGCGCCGTCCAGAGCTGGGCCGGCACGACCATGTCGCGTCCTCGATCGAGCAGACCCCATGCGTCGATGAACGGGCGCATGCTCTCGCCGTAGAGTCGGGTACGCCTGCAGTCGAGTGTCTGGTCCTGAGTCTCGACGCAGCGCTCCTTGCGATGAACGTCTGGGAACACCACGTCCAGCGCCGCCTTGACCCACTCGAGTTCGGCGTCGGTGACGGTCATGGCCTCCATGGTCAGCGATCGGTTCGTCCCCGCGTACTGCCCGACGAAGCCGTCTGACTGCATCCACCCGGCCAGAGCCGCCTCCGCGACCTCCACCGAGGAGATCTCCGACTCGCCGAAGGAGGAGCGCCGGTGCCACTCGAGCTTGTCACCCACCTTCAAGGTGCCTGCCTCGACGAACCTGCCGGTTCTTTCACCCGAGCTCTTCCACACGAGGTGGTCTCCGGTGACGTCCAGCGCCTGACCGGACTTGAGGTGCAACCGGAGCACGTTCTTGATGCCGTTGCTCTTGACGGCCACGATCCGCGTCACGCCATGAGCGTCGAAGACCTTTTCACCAACCGCGCCACGCTCGACGAGCTCGCCGACGGCCACCAACCCTGAGGGCGTGGAGACCAAGGCGTCATACGGCTGGCAAGCCGAGACCTGCTGGGGGGACGACGTGCCGACGTTGAACCAGACCGGGGAGTTGAACGAGAACACCTGGTGCAGCAGCGCCCAGGTCAGCTCGTGCTCGAACACCTCGGCGTCGGCGTCGCTCGCGAAGTAGCCGTGCTCGCGGCCGGCGCGACCGTAGGTGAGGACCACCCGGTCGATGAGCTGGCGCAGGTCGGTCTCGCGGGCCTCAGTGCCGACGGCGCCCCGGAAGTACTTGGTCGTCACGATCGTCGAGGCGTTGACCGACCAGAAGTCGGGGAACTCGACCCCGCGCTGCTCGAAGATCGTCTCGCCGGTCTTCCAGTTCTGCTGGACGACGTCGCGCCGCTCCCAGGTCACCTCGTCATAGGGGTGGACCCCCGCCGTCGTGTAGATGCGCTCGATCGTCAGACCCTTCGCGCTGCCCCCCTGGCGGACCACCTGAGGCTTGTCGTGCGACGTCTCCGTCATGCCTTCTCCTCCCGAAACTGCTACTGAATTCAACACGTCGGCACCGACAAACCATCCGCTGCGGCGGTGGCCTGACGGCGTACTTCTAGGGGCTCTTCTCGTCTTTCTCGTACGTCGTGGCGCTGTCGCGCGAGTCGAGCTCCGCATCGATGCTCAAGTCGTGCTCCGCACGAAGCAGGGCGATCTCGGACTCGAAGGCCTCGAGGTCGTCGAACGCCCGGTAGACGCTGGCGAAGCGCAGGTAGGCCACCTCGTCCAGCTCGCGCAGCGGCGCCAGCACGGCCATCCCCACCTCGTGGGCCTCGATCTCGGCCACCCCGCTGGCCCGGACCGACTCCTCGACCCGCTGCGCCAGCAGAGCCAGGTCGTCCTCGGTCACCGGGCGCCCCTGGCAGGCCTTCCGGACACCCGTCAGGACCTTCTCGCGGCTGAACGGCTCGCTCGCGCCGGAGCGCTTGGTGACGCTCAGGCTCGCGGTCTCCACCGTGGTGAAGCGCCGGCCGCACTCGGGACACTGCCGGCGCCGGCGGATCGAGGTGCCGTCGTCGGAGGCGCGGCTGTCGACCACGCGGCTGTCGCTGTGGCGGCAGAACGGGCAGTGCATCCGGGACTCCTCTCGGCCGCTGCTCCTCGGTCCGTCCCGCCTGGCCTGTGGACGAGGAGGGCCTCGCATGTGGACCAGCTGGGGAGAACCTGGGGACGATGCTGTGGACGGAACTACAACCGTGTCATTCACAAGATGTAGGGGTGACTCTGGCACCGGACCACCAGATGTGCAAGCAATGACGGCACATCTGTTCGGATGATTTTTCGCCGGCGCGGAACCGGCGGGCGTCCTCGCCGTTTCGGGGCGCGGGCGCTGGTCCGATCGGGTGACCGCCCAGCGGGGACCACCGGATTTTGCCTGCCCTTTCTCCAGGCACCCGACCGGGCGCCGATACGGCCTGGGACCACGACGACGACCCCACGAGTCCCCCGGAGCCTCACGCCGTGCCCGAGAGCCATCCCCGGTCGGGCAGCCGCACCACCACTGCGCTGCTGTCGACCGCCACCGTCATCGCCCTGCTCACCAGCCTCATCGGTGCGGCCAGCCCGGCCTCCGCGGCGGTCGTCCAGGCAGCCCGCCCGGCGTACGCCCGGGCGATCGAGCCGCTCGCCAGGTACCAGGCGCAGACCACGTGCTCCCCCACGGCCAAGCCGGGGGTCGCCGACTTCGCGGCCCGCCTGCTGCGCGCCTACCCGACCACCCGCAGCCTGGGCATCGTCCGGGCCTGCTCGGCCGGCGGCCGCTCGGAGCACAAGGAGGGGCGCGCGTTCGACTGGGGCGGCCTGAACGCGGGCAACGCGAAGGACCGGGACCGCGTCAAGCGGTTCATCACCTGGCTGTTCAAGGCCGACAAGTACGGCAACCGCTACGCGATGGCCCGCCGCCTCGGCATCCAGTACCTCATCTGGAACCGCAAGATCTGGGGCTCGTACGCCGCGAGCTCCGGCTGGCGCCGGTACTCAGGAGCCAGCTCGCACCGTGACCACGTGCACATCTCCTTCACCTGGGCTGGCGCGCGCAAGAAGACGTCGTTCTGGACCGGCAAGGTCGGGAACATCGGAGCCGCCCCCGTCCCCACGCTGCCGACACCGGCGCCGACGCCGACCCCCAGCCCCACCCCGACCGTCGTGCCACCGCGTCCGCGTCCGGCGCCGCCCGCGGCGCTGCCTGCTGGTCCGCCCCTGGTCGACGAGACCCTGGCCGTCCCCGCCACGAGCCAGAGCGTGCTGACCACCGGCTCGCTCAGCGCCGGACAGCCGTACGTCGTCGAGGTCTCCGGCACCTACCGGTACGGCACCGGGTCTTCCCAGCTGGCCGACGCCGAGTGCTCCCGGTCGGCGAGCGACTCGACGTGGCGCCGGGACCGGTCCGTCCACCAGGCACAGCCCGGCGAGGACCACCTCGACCTGTTCGTCGACGGCGTCGACCTCTACGCCGACCCCGACGTCCCGACCAGCCAGGCCTGCGACACACGCACCCACACCTACCGGGACACGTTCACACCGACCCGCAGCGGGCGGGTGACCCTTGCCCTGTGGGACCCGACGGTGCTCGCCGACAACGCGGGCGCGCTCACGGTGCGCGTCATCGCCTCGACGCCGACGACCCGGATGGACTGGCAGCTGCCGGCGACAGCGGCGGCGGGCGTCACCAGCCCGGGCGCGCTCGCGGCCGGGGCGACCTACCTGGTCACGGTCACCGGCACGGTCGACGCCGGCGGCGGGGTGACGTCCGACGCCGAGTGCTCGGTCGCCTCCTCCGACCCGGTCTGGCGCCGCGACCGCTCGGTCGTCAGCACCAGCCCCACGGCGGACCACCTCGACGTGCTGCTCGATCGCCAGGACAGGACGTTCGAGCCGGTGACCGACCCCGACGGCGACGGCTGCGACGCGACCGGCCACAGCTACCGGTTGGCCATCACCCCGAGCGACACGCGGCCGATCAACCTCCGGGTCGACGACCCGGCCTGGACCGACGACAGCGGCTCGCTAGCGGTTCGCGTCGAGCGGGTCGACCCGGTGGTCGGTCCGGAGTCCCTGACGGTGGACTCGTCGCAGCCGGATGCAGTGACCACCCGGAACTACCTGGCCGGGCAGGCGCTGCGGATCACGGCGACGGGCACCTACACCGCGGCGCCGGGCATCACCGCCGACGCCGAGTGCTCGGCGACAACGGCGGACCCGGTCTGGCGGTCGTCGCGCAACGAGCTCTACGCCGAGGGCCGCTACCTGGGCGACGTCACCCTTGACGGCAGCCCCGGCGACTGGGTGACCGCGTCCGGGGCCCGTTGCGACACGACCACCCATGCCTACTCCTGGACGGTCACGCCGGACGAGACCGGCCCGCTGTCCCTCGGCGTGGCGGACACCGACCGGACCAACAACGCGGGCACTCTGGCGATCACCATCTCCCCCGCGGCAGGCTGACGATGACTCCCCTCACCACCCCGACCGGGCTGCGGCTGGTCGCCATGGCCATCGGGGCCGGGCTGCTCGTCGCCGGCTGCGCGGCGGCCACCGCGGACCAGGGACCGGGCTCCGAGCCGGTCGCGTCCGCGGACTTCGGGCCGGACGGCCCCGGGCCCTCGGACACCCCCGACCCGGCTCTGTCCGGCCAGCCGGTGCCGACCCTGCCGCCGGGCGATCCCGGCACCGGCGCCGCCGACCAGCCCGAGGACGGCCACGACGGCGAGGACGGCCACCACGAGGACGACGAGCACGGCACCGTGACCGACGTACCTCCTGCCGCTCTGCTGGACGCCGGCACGGTCGGCGCCCTGGCGGGCGGGACGTGGGCAACGGACGCGAAGGGCGCCGAGGCCTGCCTGACCGGGGCACCCGACGGTGCGGCCGCCAGCCGGTCAGCGGTTCTCGTGTCCGACGAC
>DASVED010000011.1:0-2756 GCA_036380775.1 Actinomycetes bacterium | reverse complement strand
ACCCGGCCGGTCACCTCGACCCGGCGCCGTGCCACATCGCTCACGGTGTTGTCTGTTCGCTCGTGCGCCTCGCTGGCGCTCGTCGCTCGCTCACGGTGGTGTCGGTTCGCTCGTGCGCCTCGCTGGCGCTCGTCGCTCGCTCACGGTGTGAGCTCTTCCAGCACCTCGTGCCCGCGACGCAGCGACTCGGCGGGATCGGCGTCCGGGCTGCCCACCTCCGGGTCGAAGTTGAGGTCGAGAAACGTCTCCGTCACGCCCTGTTCGGCCAGCACGGCGAGGTCGCCGCGGATCTCGTCGTAGGACCCGGAGAGCGGCCGCCTGGCCCGGCCTCCGCGCCCGCCCGCGGGCCGGACCCGCACGACGCCGCGGCACACGAACCGCAGCGCCGCGGGGTCACGACCGGCCTCGCGGGCGCCGGCCTGGACCACCTCGATGGACTGCCGGATCGTGGTGAGGTCCTGGCCGCTGCTGCTGATCCAGCCGTCGGCCAGCCGGCCGGCCCGGCGAAGCGCGGCCTCGACGGTCCCGCCGAGCAACACGGGTGGCCTGGGTCGCTGCACGGGCTTCGGATCCACGCGTACGCCGGAAAGGTCGCCCAGCTCGCCGCGGTGCTCGACGACGTCCTGGGTCCAGATGGCGTCCAGGGCACGGACGAACTCCTCGGCCCGGGCACCGCGGCGGCCCGGCGTCGTCGCGGTCGCGGCGAACTCCTCGCTCGCCCAGCCGAGCCCGAGCCCGAGGTCGAGCCGACCGCGGGAGACGGTGTCGAGCGTGGTTGCCATCTTGGCCAGCAGGAGAGGGGAGTACCACGGGTAGTTCAGGACCGCGACGCCGAGCCGGACCCGGGTCGTGACCCCGGCCAGGAAGGCCAACGTGACGATCGGGTCGTGGACGCTGCGGTAGACCGGCGCCCACCGGCGCGGCTCCTCCGCTGCCGCCGGGTCGTCCGGGTAGAGCAGCCGCTGGAAGGTCCACAGCGAGTGGTAGCCCAGCTCCTCGGCCCGACGAGCCAGTGCGGTCTGGTTGTCCGGGGTGGCCCAGGAGCCAGCCAGGGGGACGGCGAACCCGATGTGCACGTCGCCTCCTTCGGGTCGGCGGACCTCAGCCTGCCCGGTCCGCTAGTAGTCCTCGAAGCAGCGTCCCAGGCCCAGCTGCTCGAGCCCGCGCCGGTCCCCGGACCGGTAGGAGGCGAGCGGGTAGGCGTTGGTGTCGAACATCACCTGGAACGCGTCCTCGACGTGAGCCAGCCCGACGAGGTGGCCGAGCTCGTGCAGCAGGACGGCCCGCGCCTTGTCGTCCTGACCCAGCCGCAGCTGCGCGTCCAGCGCCGGCCCGTGGAAGACAGCCTGACCGGTCACGTACCGGGTGGTCTCGGCGTCGGTGGCGAACGGGGTCGGCCCGGCCCGCCCGAGGACATCGCCGTCCAGCAGCGGGGTCTCGGCCGGCGTCGACCAGGCGACGAGGACGGGCGCCCAGCGGTCGCCGTACCGCTGGGGCTGGTACGACGGCCTCGGGTGGGTCGGCGCCTCCGACGTGGCGCCGTCGTCCACGAACCGCAGGCCGGTGACCGCGCTGAGCTCGCCCAGCGCGCGCAGCAGGAGCGCGCGGCCGCCCTGCGGCTCATGGTCGGGCCGGACCACGACGTGGATCGGACGGCAGGGGTCGAAGGTGACCGGCGACCCGTCGGGGTGGGTCATCGTGAACGCGTAGCCGCCGTGGCCGCCCGGTGCGATCGCCGGTTCGCCGAGCCGCTGGGCCGACGCCTCCACGGGCTGGCTCGGCACGTCGACGCCGGGCCGCAGGCCCGGTGCTGCAGCGGCCGACCCGATCGCGGCGCAGCCGGCCAGCGCCGGCAGTGCGGCGGCGAGCAGGAGGAGGGTGGGCACCCGCGACGACGTACGCACGGACTGGTCATCGGCAGCCCGGACGGGCTACTCCAGCGACGGCCCGAAGATCGCGCCGGCGCCCAGTCGATGAGTGCCCCGAGTGGGATTCGAACCCACACTGGATGGTGTTTGAGACCATTGGCTCTGCCAGTTGGCCTATCGGGGCCGGTCCTTCGAACCGCACAGTCTGCCATCGACCTGCGATCGAGACGGCTCGATAGCCTGCCGCCCGTGAGACGCGTCGTGATCGCCGAGGACGAGGCACTCATCCGGCTGGACCTTCGCGAGATGCTCGAGGAGGAGGGCTTCGAGGTGGTCGCCGAGGCGGGGGATGGCGAGGCAGCGGTCGCGCTGACCGAGCACCACCGGCCCGACCTGGTCGTGATGGACGTGAAGATGCCCCTGATGGACGGCATCACCGCGGCCGAGCGGATCGCCGGGGCGCGGCTGGCACCGGTGGTCATGCTCACCGCCTTCTCCCAGCGAGAGCTGGTGGAACGAGCCCGTGAGGCGGGCGCCATGGCCTACCTCGTCAAGCCGTTCGGCAAGTCCGACCTGTTGCCTGCCGTCGAGATGGCGATCAGCCGGTTCGACGAGCTGGTCACCCTGGAGCGGGAGGTCGTGGACCTCCGCGACCGGCTCGAGACCCGCAAGCTGGTCGACCGCGCCAAGGGGCTGCTCCAGCTCCGGTACGCGCTGGACGAGGTGGCGGCCTACCGCTGGATCCAGCGGACCTCGATGGACCGCCGGCTCACCATGCGCGAGGTCGCCGAGCGGGTCATCGCTGACGAGGGCGGCCCCCTTAGGACGTGACGGACGGGGGCCGTGGCGGCGGCGGTAGGTCACGACTTGGCAACGACGCGGCACCCA
>DASVED010000010.1:0-4466 GCA_036380775.1 Actinomycetes bacterium | reverse complement strand
GCACGACGCCGGCGACGCCCTCGAACCATCCGGTGCGCAGCAGCTGGGTGAGCATCGAGTCCAGGCGGTACGCCGGCTCGGCGACGTCCTCGAGGATCGCGATCCCCCCGCGCGCCGGACGGGACTCGGCCGTGCCCACCGCGTTGGCGAGCAACGCCAGAGTTCCCCCGACCGTGACGCCACGCGCCCGGCCGGGCACGTGGCAGACGCTCGCGTCGCCCTCGAGGACCCGAGCCGTCTCCGGCTCGAACAGCGTGCGGCGCAGGTGCTCGGCCGTCACGGGGTCCGGGTGCTCGCCACCGAACACGCTGGCAGCCGGCATAGGACCGAACAGCGTGGCCAGGCCCAGGTGGTGGGCCACCGCCTCGTGCAGCACCGTGACGTCGCTGAACCCGACCAGCACCTTGGGCCCGGCCCCCGCCATCGCCGCCCAGTCCAGTCGGTCGACCAGCCGAGCCATCCCGCTGCCGCCCCGGGCGCACAGCACGCCGGCGACCTGCGGGTCGCACCAGGCGTTCATCAGGTCGCTGGTGCGTTCGGCGTCGGTGCCGGCGTGATGCCGGGTGCGCGACAGGACGTGCGGGGCGACGGTGACCTCGAGCCCCCACGACTCGAGCACCGCGCAGCCGCGGCGCAGCCGGTCCGCGACGATGTGGCCGCTGGGTGCCACGACCGCTACCCGGTCGCCACGCAGCAGCCGGCGCGGTCGGGTCAGGGGCTCGGGCCGCCCGCTCACGCGGCGACGACCTCGACGAGCCGGGGCAGCACCTCGCCGATCGGGTCCCGCAGCAGGGCGGCCGCCATCCCGTCGTACGGCGTCGCGTCGCGGTTGACGACCACCAGCCGCGCGCCCGACCGGACCGCGACCTCGGCCAGCCCCGCAGCGGGCTGCACCTGCAGGGTCGTGCCGACGGCCAGCAGCAGGTCGCACTCGCTGGCCGCCCGCCAGGCCGCGTCCAGGACGTCACGGCGCAGGGACTGCCCGAACGAGATGGTGGCCGCCTTCTGGACGCCGCCGCAGGACAGGCACGCCGGGTCGGCATCGCCGGCGGCCACCCGCTCGAGGTTCTCTTGCATCGTGGTCACCCGCGCGCACCGGAGGCACTCGACGTCGAAGAGCGTCCCGTGGATCTCGATCACCCGGGTCGGGTCGAGACCCGCCCGCTGGTGCAGGCCGTCGATGTTCTGGGTCACCACCGCCCGCAGCCGCCCGAACCGCTCGAGGGTGACCAGTGCGCGGTGGCCCGCGTTGGGCTCGGCCTGCCAGGCCGGGTGGTCCCGGCGGTTCTGCCAGGCCCGGCGGCGCAGGGCCGGGTCGGCCAGGTAGCTCTCCAGGGTGAACATCCGGGCGGCGGACGGGTTCTGGGTCCAGACGCCCTGTGGCCCGCGGAAGTCCGGGATCCCGGAATCGGTCGAGATGCCGGCCCCGGTCAGGACGGTGACCTGCGGTGCCGAACGCAGCCAGTGGCGCACGTCGTCCTCGCTCGTGCTCACCCCGGCACACTAACCGGCGCCCGATACGGGCAGGATGTCCTCCATGGACCTCGGACTGACCGATCGCGTCTACGTCGTCACAGGTGGCAGCCGGGGCCTCGGCCTCGCGAGCGCGCAGGCACTGGTCGCCGACGGCGCCCGGGTGGTGCTGTGCTCCCGCGACGAGCAGGCACTCAGTGCCGCCGCGGAGTCGATGGGCGGACCGGACCACGCCCTCGCGGTGCCGGGAGACCTGGCCGACGAAGAGCTCGGTGGGCGGCTGGCGGCGGCGGCCGTGGGTCGCTGGGGCCGGCTCGACGGCGCGCTGATCAGCCCCGGGGGTCCCCCACCGGGCCCGGCGCTCTCGTTGCTGGACGACCAGTGGCGAGCTGCCTTCGAGTCGGTGTACCTGGGCTCGCTGCGCGTCGCCCGGGCCGTCGTGTCGGGCATCGGCGACGAGGGCGGGGCGATCGCGTTCGTGCTGTCCCTGTCGGTGAAGCAGCCGGTCGACGGCCTCGCCTCGTCCAACGGCCTGCGGCCAGGCCTCGCCATGCTCGCCAAGACGATGGCCGACGAGCTGGGCTCGCAGAACATCCGCGTGCTGGGCCTGCTCCCGGGTCGCCTGGACACCGACCGGGTCCGCGAGCTTGACCAGGCCAGCGGCCGTCCGAAGAAGCTCCGCGAGGAGTTCGAGAAGAGGATCCCGCTGGGCCGGTACGGCGACCCGGAGGAGTTCGGCCGGGTCGCGGCCTTCGCGCTCTCCCCTGCCGCGTCCTACCTCAATGGCGTGATGATCCCGATCGACGGCGGCCTCGCCCGGGGCCTCTGACGGTAGCCTCCCCCGGTGAACGTCTGGGACGCCGAGCACGCCCTGGACGCCACCGGCGCACGCCGCCTGCTGGCCGCGCAGTTCCCCGATCTGGCCCTCGACTCGGTCGAGCTGCTGGCGGTCGGGTGGGACAACACGGTGTTCCTCGTCGACCGCACCTGGGCGGTCCGGTTCCCTCGCCGGGAGGTGGCCCTCCCGCTGATGACCCGCGAGCTGGCGCTGCTTCCGACGCTGGCACCCCGGCTGCCGCTGCCCGTCCCGGTCCCCGAGCTGCTCGGACGGCCCGACGGTGACTACCCCTGGCCGTTCTGGGGCGCCCGGCTGGTCCCCGGCGTCGAGCTGGCGGACGCCCGGCTCCCCGAGGACGGGCGGGAGTCGCTCGGTGCGGCCGTCGGCGCATTCCTCCGGACGCTGCACCAGCCCTCGGTCGCGCACGACCTGAGGGGCCTGCTGCCGTACGACCCGATGCGGCGGGGCACGCCGAGCACCCGCGGCCCGATGGCCCGCGCGGCGCTGGACCAGCTCGCGGGGCGCGGCGCGTGGACGGCGGGGTCGCCCGCCGACCGCGCCGTGGACGAGGTCATCGCCGCCGCCGACCCGTTGCCGCCGCCGACCGGTGAGCCCGTGGTCGTCCATGGGGACCTGCACCTGCGTCACCTCCTCGTCGGCTCTGACGGAGCGGCGACAGGGGTCATCGACTGGGGCGACTCCTGCCTCGCCGATCCGTCCCTGGACCTGTCCCTGGCCTTCGCCGGGTTCGCCGGGAGCGCTCGCGCGGCTCTTCTCGAGTCGTACGACGGGAAGGTCGACGAGGAGCGCGAGCTGCGGGCGCGCGTCCTGGCCCTGGCGCTGTGCGCCGTACTGGCGGACTACGCGGACCTCGAGGGGAACGACGCACTGCTCGCCGAGTCGATCGCGGGTGTCCATCGGGCCGCAGACGCCACCGGAGGCTGACCGCTTCAGGTCCGCGGCAGGTGACTCGTCACAGGACGGCGCGGCCGAAGCCGGACTCGCGCGCCTTGACGATGGCCGCCGACCGGTCCGGCACGTCGAGCTTCATGAAGATGCTCGTCACGTAGTTGCGGACCGTCTTGTCCGACAGGGAGAGCCGCTGGGCGATGACCGGGTTCGGCTGACCGGCCGCCATCAGGTCGAGCACCTCGCGCTCGCGGTCCGACAACCCGGGGAACGGTTTGGCCGCCACGCCGGCACCGGCTGTGAAGAAGGCTCGGATCCGTCGCGCGACCTCGGGTCCGTAGACCGCCTCGCCCGCAGCGACGCCCCGCAGCGCACGGCCGATCTCCTCCTGGCCGGCTCCCTTGAGCAGGTAGCCCAGCGCACCGGCCTGGATGGCCGCGAACACCGCCGCGTCGTCCTCGACCATGGTCAGCACGAGGACGTGCACGTCGGGCTGCTCGGCGGCCAGCCGCCTGGTGGCGTCCACCCCGCCGAGCACCGGCATCTGCAGGTCCATCAGCACGACGTCGGGCGCGAGCTCGGCCGCCAGCGACACCGCCTGCTCGCCGTCGGCCGCCTCACCCACCACCTCCACGCCGATGTCCTCGAGCAGGACGCGCAGCCCCTGCCGGAACACCGGGTGGTCGTCCGCCACCACCGCGCGCAGCCAGCCGGTCATCGCGCCACCTCGCGCGGTACCGGGAGCACCGGCCGGCTGACCGCGAGCGGGATGGTGGCGGTCACCCTGGTCCCCTGCGGCAGCACCGGCTCCACCTCCAGTGACCCTCCGAGCTCCGCCGCTCGCTCGCGCATCGATGCCATGCCGACGCCCGCGATCCGGCCGGCAGGGATGCCGTGCCCGTCGTCGACGACGGACACGACGACCGAGTCCGCGACGTCGAGGGAGACGGCCGCCGACGTGGCGCCCGAGTGCCGGACCGTGTTGGTGAGCGCCTCCTGTGCGATGCGGAACGCCGCGACCTCGACCGCTGCCGGCAGGTCGCCGACGGAGCCACGGCAGGTCACCGCGATGCGGATCCCGCCGTCACCGGCCGAGCTCTCCATGGCCCGCAGCGCACCGGCCAGCCCGAGGTCGTCCAGCGCCGGCGGCCGCAGCCCGTGCACCAGACGACGTACGTCCTGCACCGCCTCCTGGGCCTTCGCCGTGGCCGACTCCAGGAGCTCGCCGGCCCGACCGACGTCGTGG
>DASVED010000009.1:0-3417 GCA_036380775.1 Actinomycetes bacterium | reverse complement strand
GTGACCAGGTCGTTCCCGGTCTCCCACACGACGGCGTCGTAGTGGCTGAGCACTCCGAGGGCGTCCGGGGCGATCCGCCCGGCGTCGATGTCGTAGACGTCGGCCTGCTGGCCGTTGGCGGCCAGGGCGTCGGTGTACGTGTCGACGAAGTGCGGGCCAGGCGCCTGCACCGGCGAGGCGCCGGTGTAGTCCTCAGCCGCCACGACGAGCACGCGGTGACCACTCTCGGACACGGCCTGGTAGGTGAACGACTCACTGACCTCGCCACCGCCTTCGAACCAGACCTCGACCGAGTCGCCGGGCTCGGTGCCGGTCACCACGCCTCGCATCTGGCGGTAGTAGACCGATGCCGGGTTGTACGTCGACCCGCCCTCCCACTCGGACATGGGTGCCTCCTGCACCGCGCCGCCGTTGATGCGGTACTTCACCTCCACGGCGCCGAGGCTGCGCTTGGCGATCACCGCGACCGGTTGCGGGTCGCCGTACGACCTGGTGAAGCTCAGCCGGACGCCCGGGTTGCCGCGCTTGTACGGGTCGTCGCTGTCGACGTAGAACGGCTTGGTCTCGATCCCGGTGACGGTCTTCGGGTCGTCGGGGTCGACCGCCGAGTTCGCCACCGACTGGGCGAACGGCAGGTTGCGCTGGAACTCCTCCTGCACCAGCGCGTCGTCGTCCGGGAACACGAACCCGCAGCCGTCGCAGCCCTCGGACAGCTCAGGTGTCCACGCCAATGCGCCGGTCACAGCGTGCGCGTAGTCGGTGGTCTCGCCGTTGGTGACGTAGAGGACGTCCGAGCTCAGGCCCGGGTGGAACCCCTCGATGGCCGGGGCGTCCAGGTTGCCGGACATGGCGTAGTAGATGGGGTCATCCGCGGTGGGAGTGCCGGTCTGCCAGCCCTCGGCGTAGAGCAGCCACTGCCCGGCGGAGTGCCAGTTGACCTGGAAGGCGAAGCCGATCCGGTCGAGCAGTCCGACCATGGCCTGGGTCTCCGGCTCCGACATCGGCGACGGGCCCCGGTAGGTGTCGCTGGACTCGATGGCCGACGACCCCTCCTCGTCGTAGCCCCAGTGGTTGGGGAAGTTGCGGTTGGGGTCGACGCCGTCGCCGACCTGGGTCTGTCCGTCGTCGTTGTTGTCGCGGAGGTTCTTCCTCCAGAGCCGCTCGTGCTCGAACGTGTACTGGTATCCGTCGGGGTTGGCCACGAGGACGAACCAGAGCTCCGTCGTCTGCAGAAGCTTGCGGACTGCACGGTCGTTGGCCCGCCACCGGTCGATGTAGTGGTTCATCAGTCGCCGGTTGACCTCGGTGGAGATCCATTCACGCGCGTGCTGGGTGGAGCTGTAGAGGACGGCCGGTCGCCTGCCATCCGGTTGCTCTTGCGCGCCCTGGGTCAGCTTGACCGCGATGATCTCGCGACCCTGGCCGGTGTGGCCGAGGACCTCGAGCTTCACCAGCTGGGGGTTCTTGCTCGCCGCGGCGTAGAGATGGTCGCGGATGCCGCCGGGCTCGTCGTAGGAGCGCCAGACGTCGAAGCCGTTAGCAGCCTGTTGCGCCGCGAACTCCTGGACGGTCAAGCCCCCCTTGACCCGGGTCAGCTTCAGGTCGACTCCCCTGCCACGTAGCCGATCGGCCTGGGCCTGGTCGAGGACCATGTCGAGCTCGATGCCGTTCGCGACCCGTCGCTGGCCGCTCACGTCGATGCCCTGCTGAGCGATCGTGGCTAGCTGCGTTGCCCGGACGACTGCGGTGTAGGCCTCCAACCGGTCCGGACGCGGGCTCGGCGCGGCTGACGCGGTGGTGAGCCCGAAGCAGAGTGCGGCGACGACCGCCGCGACCAGTGAAATGACCAGCGATCGACGCATCGGTCCCACCTCTCGGGAAGGCCCCCCAAGCGTGATTCACACTGTTGCACCGCCCCGGCGGCGTGGCAACGGGCTGTCACGTGCCTTCTGCCGGAGGCGGCGGGCGCCCGGCATGATCAAGTTAGTGGCGAGCCACGCCGCGACCGTCTCGCTCGTCGCGGTCTGCCCAGGCCAGTAGGCGCTCGAGGTCGAAGACGGCGCCATCGATGCCAGCATGCAGGTCGCCCTTGTCTGCATACCGCGCCGGCACTGTCGCGATGGTGAAGTCGTCAGGGACAAGATCATCGATCTCGCTCCACTCCACCGGCGTGGAAACCGTTCCGAGCGCGTTGCCGCGAACGCTGTAGGCGCACGCGATGGTGTGGTCGCGGGCGTTCTGGTTGTAGTCGATGAAGAGGTCCCGTGGGTCGCGGTCGCGCCGCCACCACTCCGTCGTCACCAGGTCAGGCGCACGCCGCTCCACCTCACGCGCGAACGCCAGAGCCGCCCGGCGCACATCATGGAACCCCCAGCGCGACTCGATCCGAACATAGATGTGCAGACCTTTGCCGCCGCTGGTCTTCGGCCAGCCGGGCGCGCCCAGCGCGTCGAGCACCTCATGGGCGACATGTGCGACCTGGCGCACTCTCGCGAAGTCACACAGCGGCATCGGGTCCAGGTCGATCCGCCACTCGTCGGGCTTCTCCGTGTCGGCCCGACGGCTGTTCCAGGGGTGGAATTCGACCGTCGACATCTGGACCGCCCAGATGACACTGGCCAGCTCGGTCACACACAGCTCGTCGGCCGTCCGGCTGAACCGCGGGAAGAAGACACGCACCGTCTCGACCCATGGGGGAGCCCCGGCCGGAAGCCGCTTCTGGTGGACCTTCTCACCGTCGATCCCGGTGGGGAATCGGTGCAGCATGCAGGGCCGCTCCCGCAGAGCGTTGACGATGCCATCGCCGACGGTCAGGTAGTAGCGGGCCAGGTCGAGCTTGGTCGCCCCCGTCGCCGGGAAGTAGACCCTGTCCGGGTTCGTGATCCTTACGTCCCGGTCGCCGACCTCGAGGTCGATGGCCGGCGACTTGCGTGCACCCGCTGGCATGGGATCAACGTATGGCCAGCGGGACAGTGGCTTCGCAGCAGGACATGAACCCGGGTGCTCTACGCCGGGCCGCCTATCGGCCGTCTCAGTCGAGGTACTCGCGCACTACGGACGCCTGAACGCTGTTCATCCGAGCAGCCGCCGGACGCTATCCGAGATGGCAGCAATGGTCGACGTCCAGGGCATCTGGGTCGGCATCCCCGCCAGCAGCGTGACGGCGTCGGGCAGCCTCGCAGTTCGCCAGTGCAACTGGTTGTGGCCACACCGCCGCAGGAGCGGAGCGGACTCACATGAACGGCAGCAGCTGGGTCTTGCGCTTGAACACACTTCTGGGGAAGAACCGCAGGAACTTGATCATCCCGAGGGGCCTGGCGCCGTCCCAGCTGAACCTCGCCACGGTGGCGTTCCGGTTCAGCAGGCGGCCGGCCTGATGTCCACCGGGTTGTGGGAATGATCGAAGGCGGTGTTGGC
>DASVED010000008.1:0-8074 GCA_036380775.1 Actinomycetes bacterium | reverse complement strand
TCCAGAACCTGCTGCTCGCCCTGGGTGTCGGGTTGCTCGGCGTCGCCGCCGTGATCTTCGTCGCCGTGTCCTGGGGACGGCTCGGGGTCGGCGGCCGGGCGGCGGTCCTCACCGCGGTCACGGTCCTGTCGGCAGTGGGTGCCCGGCAGGCCGCCCGCCGCGGTCTCACCGCGACCGCGGAGGCCGTCTCGCTGCTGACCGTCGCGCTGGCGCTGCTCGACTGCGCCGGGGCGCGCGCCTCCGACCTGTTCGGCCTGCGGGACGTCGACGGCACCCTGGTCGCCTCTGGCTCGGTCGCGCTCGTCGCCGCGGCGGCAGCGGCCGGCTCGCACGCCCTCCCCACCCGGGCGCTGCGCCTGTCCGGTGCCCTGCTGGGCCAGCTCGCCGTCCCGCTGCTGGCGGTGCACCTGGCGGACACGACGGACCACCCGGCGGCCGTGCTGGCCGCCGGGCTGACCGCTCAGGCGCTGGGCGCCCTGGCCCTCGTCGTGCTCTGGCCGGGCAGCGAACGCTCCCGCGACGCCCGGCTGGCCGTGGGCGCCGGCGCACTCGTCGCGGCCACCTTCGCATCCGCCCTGGCGGCCGGAGCGGCCTACGCCGAGGACGGCTCCGTCGTCGTCGGCACCGCGCTGCTGCTGATGCTGGCCGCCGGGGCCGGCGCGGCCGCCGAGGCGCTCCGCCGCCGGGTCGAGCCGCACGATTCGCTGTCGGCCACCCTGCGCGGGGTCGCCGCTGCCCTCCTCGTTGCCGGGGTGTGGGCACCAGTGGTCGACGTCGTGCCCGAACGGTGGCTCGGCGCCGCGCTGGCCGGGTCGGCTGCGGCCCTGCTCGCGCTGGCTCTGGCCGTGCCGGAGGCCCGGCGCGAGGTGCCGGTCGGCGTCCTCCTCGCAGCGACCTGCCTGCCGCTGACGACCGTCGTGCAGAGCCTGGCGTGGGCCGTCGCCGGAAGGTTGCAGTGGCCCGGCCAGGCCTGGAGCGCGGACCCGGAGCGCTCCGCCCGCGAGCTGCTCGACGCCGCCCGGGGAGTGGGAGCCGGCTCCCCGTTCGTCGACCCGGACGCGCTGCTCCCCGCGGTGCTGGCGCTCGCCGTCGTCGCCGCGGCCCTCGCCCTCGTCCCGTACGTCGCCACGGTTGCCCGCCCTGCCCGCCCCGTGGCGCTGCCCGTCGGTCTCGCCGCGGCCTGGCTCGTCCCTGTCGCCGGTGACGCCGGCTATCCGCTGGCGCTCGGGTGGGACCTGGGCCTGGCCGCCGTCGCCCTCCTCGGTGGCGCCGTGCTGGTCCGGGTGGGCCGGACCGGGCTGGGCGGCTTCTCCCTCGCCAGTGGGAGCGCGGTCGTGGTCCTGGCCCTGGCGTGGTCCGCTGCCGCCGACGCCGCCACCCTCACCGCGCTCCCGGTCGCCTCCTCGATGCTGCTCGGCGTCCTGGCGCTGACCAGCGGCCGTGCCCTGCGCGGGCTGGCCGTCGCGGCTGCCGTGCCGGCCGGGCTCCTGCTGGTCGGGGAGGTCGCCGCCGTCGCGCGTTACCAGGACGCCGGCTGGGACGCGGTGACCGCGCTGTCGCTGGGCGTCCTGGCCGCTGCCGCCGCGACCTGCGCGGTCCTCGTCGGGTGGCGCAGCTCCGCCGGTGACGCGTTCTGGGTCGCCGTGCGCCGGTGCCTGGGGGTGTCCGCCACCGCCGCCGCTCTGGCCGACACGGCAGCCGTCTGCTGGTGGCAGGGCGTCGAGGCGGCGGGAGCCGGCCTGGCGGTCGCCGTGGCGGCTGCTCTCGTCCTCGCCGCCACCACGCTCCCTCTCCCGTCCCGGATGGTGGACGCCACGGATCTTCGGTCCGTCGCCGCGGCTGGCCTCTGCGTCGCCGTCCCCGTGTCCGCCCTGGAGCCGGACCGGCTGTGGGTGGCCCTGCTCGCGGCCGGCGTGGCGGTCGCCCTGCTGGGGCTGCGCGTCGACCACCGCTGGGGCTGGCTGTCCGGCCTGCTGCTGGCCGCCAGCAGCTGGGTGCGCCTGGCCATGTCCGACGTCACCGCGCCGGAGGCCTACACGGTCCCGCCGGCACTGGCCCTGCTCGCAGCCGGCGCGTGGCGGCGGCACCGGGACCCCGAGGGCAGCTCCTGGCGGGCCTACGCGCCCGGTCTGGCGCTTGCGCTGGTGCCGAGCCTGCTCCGGGCCGTCACCGACGCGGGCCAGCTGCGCCCGCTGCTGCTCGGCCTCGCGGCACTCGCCGTCATCGGGCTGGGGGTGGCCCGCCGGCTGCAGGCGCCGCTGGTGATCGGCGGGGCGGTGCTGGCGGTGGACGCGCTGGTCCAGCTGGCGCCGTACCTCGCCGCGGCCTACGACGCGGTTCCGCGCTGGGTGACGATCGGCGCGGTCGGCCTGCTGCTGCTCGGTGCCGGCGCGACGTACGAACGCCGCGTGCAGGACCTGCGGCGAGTGGGCCGGCACGTGGCCAGGCTGGGATGACCTCGGACGCACTGAGCGAAACGCCCGGGCGCCTCACCCGGGTGGCCCCCCCGGAGTGACTAGTCTGCCGTCATGACCCGCGTTCTCCTGGCTGAGGACGATCAGGCGATCTCCGAGCCGCTCGCGCGCGCCCTGCGCCGGGAGGGCTACGACGTGGAGGTCTGCGAGGACGGACCGGGTGCGCTGGAGTCGGCCACCGGGGACCTCCCGGTCGACCTGGTCGTCCTCGACCTCGGCCTGCCGGGCATGGACGGCCTCGAGGTCTGCCGGCGGCTGCGGGCCGAGGGCAGCGGGGTGCCGGTGCTCGTCCTCACCGCTCGGGCCGACGAGGTCGACACGGTCGTCGGGCTCGACGCAGGGGCCGACGACTACGTCACCAAGCCGTTCCGCCTGGCTGAGCTGCTCGCCAGGGCCCGGGCCCTCCTGCGCCGGGGCGGCATCGAGGTCACCCAGGGGGTCCACGGCGTGCGGATCGACACCGAGTCCCACCGGGCCTGGGTGGACGAGCGCGAGCTGTCGCTGACGGCCAAGGAGTTCGACCTGCTCCGCGTGCTGCTGCGCGAGAACGGCAAGGTCGTGACCCGCGAGCAGCTGATGCGCGAGGTCTGGGACACCGCGTGGTGGGGGTCGACCAAGACGCTCGACATGCACGTCTCGTGGTTGCGCAAGAAGCTCGGTGACGACGCCGCGAACCCCCGGTTCATCACGACCGTACGAGGTGTGGGCTTCCGCTTCGAGAGGGAATGACGTGCCGATGGGGCACGCCGGATGAGGCAGCGGCTGATCGTCTGGGCAGTCGTGGTGTCGGCGGTCTCCGTCGCCCTGCTCGGCCTCCCGCTGGTCCTCGTCGCGGCGGTCTCGGCCGAGACGCTCACGACCGGCCGGGTCGCCGTGCTCGTCCTCGCATTCGGCCTCGTCGCCCTTGCCGGGGCTGCCGTCCTGGGAGTGCTCGCGGGTCGCGCCATGACCGAGCGGGTCGCCACCCTGGAGGTGCGGGCCGAGAAGCTGGGCTCCGGCCAGACGAGGGGCGGGCTGAAGGCGACCGGGCTGCCGGAGGTCGACCGGGTCGCGGAGCTGCTCGAGCACAGTGCTGACCGGGTCGACCGGCTGCTGGCGGCCGAGCGGCAGTTCGCGAGCGACGCGTCCCACCAGCTGAGGACGCCCCTCACCGCCCTGTCCATGCGTCTCGAGGAGATCCTGCAGGCCGACGACCCGCGCACCGTGCAGGAGGAGGCGCGCAGCGCCCTGGCCCAGGTGGAACGGCTCGCCACGGTGGTCGAGCACCTGCTGGACAGCGTCCGGGACAGCAGCCTGCGGGCCGGGCCCGTTCCGCTGGACGAGATCGTCCTCCAGCAGGTCGTCGAGTGGGAGCCGGCGTTCCACGCGGCCGGCCGGGCGGTCCGCGCCTCGGGCAGCCGTGGGCTGGTGGCCCTCGCCACCCCCAACGGGCTCTCCCAGGTGCTCGCCACGCTGATCGAGAACAGCCTGGTGCACGGTGCGGGCACCGTCACTGTCTCGACCCGCTCGACCGGCATCTCGCTCGTCGTGGAGGTGACCGACGAGGGACCGGGTGTCCCGCCCGAGCTCGGCGCCCGGATCTTCGAGCGATCGGTGAGCGGGCGCCGGGGGACGGGGCTGGGCCTGGCCGTGGCGCGCGAGCTGGCCGAGTCCGACGGCGGACGGCTGGAGCTCGTGCAGCAGAAGCCGCCGGTCTTCGCGCTGTTCCTCAGTGCCGTGGGTGCAGGTCCTCGCTGACCGGGTCCTCGCCATCGGTGTCCAGGGCGAGGGCGGCGGGGATGCCCGCGACCTCGGCCGCGTCCTCGGGCGCCTCGGCCCGGAGCGCCGGGAACACCCACCGGCGGTAGGACCAGAAGCGGAACGTGGTGCCGAAGGCCAGCCCCACGACATTGGCCGCGATGTTGTCCGCGAGCGCGCTGGTGAAGCCCAGCAGGTAGTGCGACACGCCTAGGCAGGTCAGCGCGATCAGCAGCCCGATCCCGTTGAGCAGGACGAACAGCGCGTACTCCTTGCGGACCGTGGACCGGCTCCTGCGACGGAAGGTCCAGTTCCGGTTCCCGATGTAGGCCACTGTCGTCCCCGCCAGGACGGACAGCGCCTTCGACGTCAGGGGCTTGTCGGTGGACTGGAGCAGCAGGTTGAACAGGCCGACGTCCACGACGAACGCCACGCTGCCCACCACGCCGAACTTCATCAGCTCGCGGACCAGGTGACCGAGCCGGTAGTACGCCCGGAGCAGCCGCTTCACGAGGAAGCGGGGGAGCGGGCGACCATGCCGGGAGCCTACGGGTCAGGGGCCCGGCCGTGGCACCATACGGACGTACGACATGACAGGCGGGCGTCGATTCCGCGCCCGAGGTGACACACGACGCAGGAGCAGCCCGTGACCGGCATGCATCTCACGCCCGAGCTCGAGTCGCTGCGCAAGACGGTCGAGGAGTTCGCCCACGACGTCGTGGCGCCGAAGATCGGCGACTTCTACGAGCGCAACGAGTTCCCCTACGACATCGTCCGCCAGATGGGCGACATGGGGCTGTTCGGCCTGCCGTTCCCCGAGGAGCACGGCGGGATGGGCGGGGACTACTTCGCGCTGTGCCTGGTGCTCGAGGAGCTGGCCCGGGTCGACTCCTCGGTGGCGATCACCCTTGAGGCCGGGGTGTCGCTGGGCGCCATGCCGATCCACCGCTTCGGCACCGCCGAGCAGAAGGCGGAGTGGCTGCCGAAGCTGTGCTCGGGCCAGGTGCTCGGGGCGTTCGGCCTGACCGAGCCGGGCGGCGGCTCCGACGCCGGGGCGACGCTCACGACGGCCCGGCTGGACGGCGACGAGTGGGTGATCAACGGCACCAAGGCGTTCATCACCAACTCCGGCACGGACATCACCGGGCTCGTGACGGTGACCGCGGTGACCGGCGTCGGTGACGACGGCCGCAAGGAGATCTCGTCGATCATCGTGCCGGCGGGGACGCCGGGCTTCACGGTGTCCAAGAAGTACTCCAAGGTCGGCTGGAACGCCTCCGACACCCGCGAGCTGTCGTTCAGCGACTGCCGGGTCCCGGCCGCGAACCTGCTCGGCGAGCGGGGCCGGGGCTACGCGCAGTTCCTGTCGATCCTGGACGAGGGGCGCATCGCGATCGCCGCCCTGGCCGTGGGGCTCGCGCAGGGCTGCGTCGACGAGTCGGTGAAGTACGCGAAGTAGCGCCACGCGTTCGGCCGGCCGATCGGCGACTACCAGGCGATCCAGTTCAAGATCGCCGACATGGAGATGCGGGCGCACACAGCGCGGCTGGCGTACTACGACGCCGCTGCCAGGATGCTGCGCGGGGAGCCCTTCAAGCGGGAGGCCGCGATCGCCAAGCTCTACTCGTCCGAGATCGCGGTCACCAACGCGCGGGAGGCCACCCAGGTCCACGGCGGCTACGGGTTCATGAACGAGTTCCCGGTCGCCCGCATGTGGCGCGACTCGAAGATCCTGGAGATCGGCGAGGGCACCTCGGAGGTGCAGCGCATGCTGATCGCCCGCGACCTCGGCCTCTGAGGCTAGCCCCACCCCCTCGACCGCCCCGCCCCCAGTGCCGAAGTGGACCGGCTGGCGGCACAGAACCGATGACGCGGACCGGTCCGCTTGCCGGCAGCGCGGGCGAGGCCGCCGGGTCGACTCGGAAGCGGACCGGCTGGCGTCATGGGAACCGTCACGCCAGCCGGTCCAGTTCGTGAGGGCGCGGCTCGCGTGAGCAGGCCATCGTCGGCGTGGATCGGACGGTGCGTGACGACGTACGACGGCAAGGTGTCCGTCAGGAGGCGCGCAGGGTCCACTCGTCCCACCCGAGCAAGGCCCGGTAGGCCGCCAGCGTGCGTCTGGTCGCCTTGGGTGCTTGATACCCGTGAGCGATCAGCGCCTCGGCTGTGACGAGCATGCACTGCTCGATCTGGTGCCTCACGGCGTACGAGCTCACGTCGACCACGATCCGCCCGATGACCTGCATCACGGCTCGCCGGAGGTCGTCGGACTCGCTCTGCAGCAACTCGTAGTGCTGGAGGCCGTTGACCTCGACGGTGACGCGGAACTCGTCGAAGTCGTTGTCGAGGTACCACGTGCCGTTGGCCCGGCGGAGCGTCATCTGACGAGTGGGCTCTGGCAGGCCCGCTCGGCGAAGCCCGCGCAGGAAGTCGAGCTCCGGCAGGGAGTGCGCCCCGCCCGCGGCGTCCGCGATGGTCTCCAGCAGCAGCCGGCGGCCAGGGATCGTCCGGCGCCCGACTGTGAAGGCGCGCAGGTCGCCAGGGCGGACCAGGCGCTGCTGGACGGCTGCAGCGATCAGTGCTCGCGCGCGGCGCGGTCGATCGATCGCCACGGCGGACGCCGACTCCACCACGGCTCTCGGCAGCCGCAGCCGAGGCGGCTGCAGGAGGGGGTGGACCTGGTCCGCTTCGAGGTGCCGGGTCTGGTGGACATCGACCGTCACCAGTGGATGCGCGAGATCGCTGATCTCCCGGCCGTGCTCGACAGCTACGTGGACGATCGGGGTCTCGAACCCGGCGAGCCCGCCGGCCTCAGCAGCCGAGGGCCCGGTCAGCGCCGACCGGTGCCGCCCGTCGTCGGCGTCGAGGTCGGCGTGCAGGACGCCGACCCACCATCGCTGCTCGGTCGTGAGCGTCCCGCGATGCAGCACGACGACCCGCGGTCCGATGCTCCGCCACGCGCCGCTGCGCTCCCGGCGGTCGACCATGTGCCGGTCGACTCCCAGGCGGAGCAGCTGGGCCCGGCTCAGCACGTCGCTCTGCCCACCGGCAGTGGTGCGCAGAGCGTCTGGTGCGCGGGTCATCCGGTCATGGTTACCGACCCGGACCCCAGCCCCGTGCCGCCGTCCACAGCGTGCCCCTGCTGGTGCCGGATCGAGCCGAACCGGACCGGCTGCCGTGCCGAAACTCGTGACACAGGCCGGTCCGCTTCCGACAGAACGTCCGCGTGGCCACCGTCGGGAGCGGGTCGGTAGGGTCGCTGGGGTGGGGTTCCCGGTGGTCGGCGTGGTGGGCGGCGGCCAGCTGGCGCGGATGATGGCCGGCCCGGCGATCGAGCTGGGCATCACGCTGCGGGTGCTCGCCCGCGACGCTGCGGACAGTGCCGCGCAGGTCGTGCCGGGCACCGAGGTGGGCGCCGAGGACGACCTGGACGCGCTGCGCCGCTTCGCCAAGGACTGCGACGTGCTCACCTTCGACCACGAGCACGTCCCGACCGCGCACCTGCGGGTGCTGGAGGCCGAGGGCGTCACCGTGCGACCCGGGCCGGACGCCCTGGAGCACGCGCAGGACAAGGTGACCATGCGCCGCCGGCTGACGGAGCTCGCGGTCCCGTGTCCCCGCTGGGCGGTGGTCACCTCTCCCGAGGAGCTGGCGGAGTTCGGCGCCTCCGCCGGCTGGCCGGTGGTCCTCAAGACCTCGAGGGGCGGGTACGACGGCAAGGGTGTCCGGCTGCTCCACCACAGCCACGAGATCGCCGACGCATCCGACTGGCTGGCGCGCGGTGAACCGCTGCTCGCCGAGGAGCGGGTCGACTTCTCCCGCGAGCTGGCTGTGCTCGTGGCGCGCAGCCCGCACGGGCAGGC
>DASVED010000007.1:0-12905 GCA_036380775.1 Actinomycetes bacterium | reverse complement strand
GCCCAGATCAGCGCGTCGTCGCACAGGCTCTCGACGGTCCAGCCCTGGTCGAGGCCGTTCTCGGTCACGGTGACCTTGTAGATCGTGATCTCGTGGCGGTGCGGGCTGTCGTACATGACCGCGATCGAGCCCAGGAGCTGGGCCTCTCCCCGGGTCCCGCCCACGCCGTCCCACGGGGCGTCGTAGCGCTGCCACAGCGAGGAGCTCGCGTTCCACACCCCGCCCGCGGACACGTCCAGGCGCCGCAGCTGCTGGAGGACCTGCGCCGCGGCGCGCTCGTCCAGGATGGCCGCGGGCCGGATGATCCGGACATCCTCGCGTGCACCCACCGTCATGCCTCTTTCATCGTGCAACCAGACCCAGAAGTTGAGAGTCTGTCAGACGGTAACCTCCGGCCGTGACCAACTCTTTGACCGAGCATGTCCTGCGCCGTGCCCCGAAGATCCTCCTCCACGACCACCTGGATGGCGGCTTGCGCCCGGCCACCGTAGTCGATCTTGCCCGTGAGACGGGCTACGACGCACTGCCCAGCACCGACGTGGAGGTCCTGGGCCGCTGGTTCGTCGAGGCGGCGAGCTCCGGCTCGCTGGAGGACTACCTCGAGACCTTCGCGCACACGGTCGGGGTCATGCAGACCGCTGACGCGCTCTCGCGGGTTGCTGCCGAGTGCGCCGAGGACCTGGCGGCGGACGGAGTGGTCTACGCCGAGGTCCGATACGCACCGGAGCTGCACGTCACCGCAGGGCTCAGTCTCGAGGAGGCCGTCCAGGCGGTCAACGAGGGCTTCCGGGAGGGCGAACGGCGGGCCGCGGCCGCCGGCCACCGGATCCGGGTGGGAGCCCTGCTCACGGCCATGCGGCACGCGGCCCGCTCGATGGAGATCGCCGAGCTGGCGGTGCGCCACCGCGACGAGGGCGTCGTCGGCTTCGACATCGCCGGCGCCGAGGCGGGCTTCCCGCCGACCCGCCACCTGGACGCGTTCGAGTACCTGCAGCGGGAGAACGCGCACTTCACCATCCACGCGGGCGAGGGCTTCGGGCTGCCGTCGATCTGGCAGGCCATCCAGTGGTGCGGCGCCGACCGCCTCGGCCACGGCGTGCGGATCATCGACGACATCTCCGGCTTCGACGGCCCAGGCGGTACGCCGGAAGGAGCTCGGCTGGGTCGGCTGGCGGCGTACGTCCGGGACAAGCGGATCCCGCTGGAGATGTGCCCGACCTCCAACGTCATGACAGGGGCCGCCAAGTCGATCGAGGAGCACCCGATCGGGCTGCTGCGCCGGCTGTCGTTCCGGGTGACGATCAACACCGACAACCGCCTGATGAGCGGGACGTCGATGACCAAGGAGTTCAGCCAACTCGCCGAGGCGTTCGGCTACGGCCTGCCGGACTTCCAGTGGTTCACGCTGAACGCGATGAAGTCGGCGTTCATCCCGTTCGACGAGCGGCTGGCCATGATCAACGACGTGATCAAGCCGGGCTACCGCGAGCTGATGGCCGACCAGGCGGGCTGACCGTGCTGCACGTCCAGGGGCTGCGCAAGGCGTACGGCGAGGTGACCGCCCTGTCGGGTGTCGACCTCGATGTCGCGCCCGGCGAGATCGTCGCGATGCTCGGGCCGAACGGCGCCGGGAAGACGACGCTCGTCTCGATCGTGGCCGGGCTGCGCCGCGCGGATGCGGGCAGCGTCGAGGTCGACGGGCTCGACGCGCTGGCGCGGACCGCGGACGTCCGGGCGAGGATCGGCTTCGCCCCGCAGGACACCGGCGTCTACCCCGTCGTCAGCGTCCGGCGGAACCTCAAGCTGTTCGGTGAGCTGGCCGGGCTCGAC
This sequence comes from Actinomycetes bacterium, assembly GCA_036380775.1. Lineage (GTDB taxonomy): Bacteria > Actinomycetota > Actinomycetes > JACCUZ01 > JACCUZ01 > DASVED01. The sequence goes on along the minus strand of DASVED010000007.1, from coordinate 11,075 downwards.
CGGCGCACGCTGCGCGTCCGCATCGACGAGGTGGCCGACGCGCTGGACATGACCGATCTGCTCGACCGGATGGCCGGCTCCCTGTCCGGCGGGCAGAAGCGTCGCCTGCACACGGCTCTCGCGCTCCTGCACCGCCCCCGGCTGCTGCTGCTCGACGAGGCCACCACCGGCGCCGACGTGGAGACCCGGAACCGGATCCTGGACCTGGTGCGCCGGATGGCCGCCGACGGGAGCGCGGTTCTCTACTCCACGCACTACCTGGCCGAGGTCGAGACCCTCGGCTCCCGGGTCGCGGTCCTGGACCACGGCCGGATCATCGCGGGAGGCCGGGTGTCCGACCTCGTCGAGAGCTACGCCGTGCCGGTCGTCGAGCTCGTCTTCACCGGCGAGGTGCCGGCGTCCCTCGTGCGTGAGGGGGCGACGGTGGAGGGCAGCCGGCTGCGGCTGCCGTCCCGCGAGCCGGCGCGGACCCTCCTCGAGGTGCTCCCGCAGATCGACCCCGCCGCGCTGTCGTCCATGGAGATCGTCCACCCGAGCCTCGAGGCCGTGTACCTGGCACTCACCGGCCGGCGCTACGACGAGGCAGACCGTGCGGGCAGCAAGGAGACGGCCGATGTCGTGGCGCCGTAGCAGCGCCATCCTGCGTCACGAGTTCCGCGTGATGCTCAGCGACCCCTCGACGGCGATCTTCGTCATCGTCATGCCGGTCCTGATGGTGGCCCTGATGAAGGAGCTCTTCGCCGACGTGCTCGTCAGCGAGGGGTTCAGCGGCGCGAACGGCTCGGAGTTCGCCGTCCCCGGGATGGCTGTCTCGTTCGCCGCGTTCAGCGTCGGCTACGCCGGGTTCTCGTTCTTCCGCGACCACGGCTGGGCGACGTGGGACCGCCTGCGCGCGTCGCCGGCGACCTCCGCCGACCTCATGGTGGGCAAGGTGCTTCCCACGGTGTGCCTGACGACGCTGCAGCTCGGGGTGCTCTTCCTGCTCGGCGGACCGTTGTTCGGCCTGCACATCACCGGATCGGTCGCGGCTCTCACCGTGCTCATCGTGGTGCTGGCGCTGTCGCTGAGCGCGTTCGGCATCCTCGTCACGGCCCTGGCGCGAACCATGAACCAGCTCAACGCCATCGGCAGCGTGGGCGGCATGGCGATGGCCATGATGGGTGGATCGTTCGTCCCGGTCGCGTCCATGCCGGGCTGGGCGCAGGCCTTGGCACCCGCGATGCCGACGTACTGGGCGATGCGAGGCTTCCGGTCGGTGATCCTCGAGGGCGGCGGACTGGGGGACGTCGTGCTGCCGGTGGTGGTGATGGCCGGGTTCGGCGCGCTGTTCACGGCCCTGGCGGCGATGAAGTTCCGCGTCGAGGACAGCAAGGTCTACTGGGGCTGAGGCGCCGGGCCGCCTGGGCCGCCTGTCGCGGCTTCGGGCTCAGGCGGCGACCGGTGACGCCGCGGCGCGGGTGGCCGACGGGCGCGAGGCGCCGAGCACGGCGCTCGTCGCGCACCGGGTGCAGCGGTAGACCAGGTGGATGCCACCAGGAACACCGTCGGTGTTGACGAGGAGCTCGATGGAGCGGGTCCCGCGCAGCTCGCGGAGGCCGCAGGTGGGGCAGTCGGTGAGGAACATGTCTCTATCGTCGGCCACCGGAGTTGATTAGTCCAACGAGCCTTTCTGGCACAATCCATAAGCATGACTGATGCTCTGTTGCCCGACCCCCGCCAGCTCGCGGCGCTGGTCGCCGTGGTCGACACCGGGACCTTCAGCGCGGCGGCGGACGAGCTCGGCTACACCCAGTCCGGCGTGAGCCAGCAGGTCGCAGCGCTCGAGCGTGCCGTCGGGACCCCGCTGCTCATCCGTCCGGGAGGACCGCGCCGGGTCCGGCTCACGCCGGTCGGAGAGGCGCTCGTCGTGCACGCGCGGGCGGTGCTCGCCCGGCTCCAGGCGGCGCGCGCTGACATCGCGGCCATCCGGGCCGGTGAGCTCGGGACGCTGCGGGTCGGGACGATGCAGAGCGTCGGGACGAAGGTGCTCCCGCGGGTGCTGAGCCGGTTCCGCGACGAGCGCCCCGGCATCACGCTGGTGCCGCTCGAGACGTTCGAGCACACCGAGCTGGCCGACGCGGTGGAGTCCGGGCGGTTCGACCTCTCGTTCGTCCCGCTCCCCGTCCTGGACGGCCCCTTCGCGGTACGTCGGGTCCTGGACGACCCGTTCGTCCTGCTCGCGCCCGCCGCCGCACCGGAGGCCGGCCGCAGCACGGTCTCCCTCCGGCAGGTCGCCCGGCTGCCGCTCATCGGCTTCGTCGACGCCGACCTGCACAACGAGCTGATGGGCCACCTGCGGCGCACGGGGCAGGAGCCGCAGATCGTCTTCCGGTCCAACGACAACCCGACCATGCAGGGCTTCGTTGCGGCCGGCCTCGGCTATGCACTGATGCCCCGGCTCACCGTCGACGAGGACGACCCGGAGGTCGCCGTCATCCCCACCGTGACTGGGCTGCCGCCGCGGAACCTGGCGGTCATCTGGCACGTCGACCGCCAGCTGCCGCCGTCGGTCCAGCGGTTCGTCGACCTGGCTGTCGAGGTCTGCGCCGACCTCAGCGCCACCTGGGCTGTCGACTGACACAGCGATCTGCGAAGCGGACCGGCCGGCGGCGCGAATGGTGAGCCGCGCGCCGGTCCGCTTCGGCTGGACAACGGTGGCCGGCGCGGCTGGTCAACGGGCGGCGCGGAGGGCGGCGAGCGTGGCGGCTCGGTCGCAGGGCCGGCAGCCCAGCTCGACCTGACGGGACACCACGGACGGCTCCGCGCGCAGCAGCGTCAGCCCCCGGCGTACCAGCGTGAGCGGCGGCTTGCGCCGTTCGGCCAGGTCGCGACGGAGCCGGCGCAGGAAGTTCTTGACCCGCGACCGACGCACCACGATGGCGTCGGCGAGCAGGCCATGCTCGCGAGCCGGGCCCACCAGTTCGGCGGCGAAGATCCCGGTGCCGACGAAGGCGGGGGCGCCGTGCAGGTCGAAGCGCCGGGTGCCGGTGCGGCCGTCACGGGAGATGTCGTAGACCGGTACGTCCGCGGCACCGTCCCGGCAGACCGCCTCGACCGCGGCCAGGGCGGCGTCGGCGTCCCAGGACCGTGGGTCGTCCCAGTCCACGATGCCCAGGGTCGGGTGCCGGGGCAGGCTCGGGTCGTCGCCGTCCCTGTAGAAGTCGTCGAGGTCGAGCCGCGGCAGCCCGGACTCCCGGGCGAGGTGCGTCTTGCCGGACCCGGACGGACCGGCGAGCAGCACGACCCGGGCGGCCAGCGGCATCCGCTAGACGCCGATGGGGTGCCAGACGGTCTTGGTCTCCATGAGAGCCAGCATCCGCTGCGGCCCGGGAGTGACCGACCAGTCGGTGCGCTCGGGTCGGAGCACACGCTTGAGGTTGTCCGCCGCGGCGACCTGCAGGTCGGTGACGGAGGCGGGGTCGGCGCCCGCGAGGTCGATCGCGTTGACGTCCATGTGCGACGCCAGCCAAGGACCCACCTCTGCGGTCCGTCCCGTCAGCACGTTGACCACGCCGCCAGGCACGTCGGAGGTCGCAAGCACCTCGGACAGCGTGACGGCGGGAAGTGGGCGCTGCTCGCTCGCCAGCACCACGACCGTGTTGCCGGTGACGATCGCCGGCGCCACGACGGACACCAGCCCTAGCAGCGACGAGTCCTGGGGGGCGATGACCGCGACCACACCGGTCGGCTCGGGGACCGAGAAGTCGAAGTACGGTCCGGCGACCGGGTTCGCCGACCCGGCGACCTGGGCGACCTTGTCGGACCACCCGGCGTACCAGACCCAGCGGTCGATGGCCTCCGCCACGGCAGCCTCGGCCTTCTTGGCCGAGAGTCCCTCGCCCGCGGCGACCTCGTCCACGAACTGGGAGCGCCGACCCTCGACCAGCTCGGCCACGCGGTAGAGGACCTGACCCCTGTTGTACGCGGTGGCAGCCGCCCAACCGGGAAAGGCCTTACGAGCGGCCACGACCGCGTCGCGAGCGTCCTTGCGCGACCCCATCGCGGCGTTGGCAAGGAAATGACCAGTAGCGGCCGCGTGGATTTCGTAGGACCGTCCGCTCTCCGAGCGAGGGAAGGCGCCACCGATGAACAGCTTGTACGTCTTCCGGACGTCTATCCGCTCAGACATCGAGATACGCCTCCAGCCCGTGCCGGCCACCCTCGCGGCCGTAGCCCGACTCCTTGTAGCCGCCGAAGGGCGAGGCCGGGTCGAACCGGTTGAACGTGTTGGCCCAGACGACACCGGCGCGCAGCTGGTTGGCCATCCAGAGGATGCGCGATCCCTTGTCGGTCCAGACGCCGGCGGACAGGCCGTACGGCGTGTTGTTCGCCTTCTCGACCGCCTCGGCCGGGGTGCGGAAGGTGAGCACCGACAGCACCGGGCCGAAGATCTCCTCGCGGGCGATCCGGTGGGCCTGGCTGACACCGGTGAACAGGGTCGGCGGGAACCAGAATCCCTTCACCGGCAGCTCGCACGGCGGCGACCAGCGTTCCGCGCCCTCCGACTCGCCGACCTCGGACAGCTCACGGATCCGGGCCAGCTGCTCGGAGGAGTTGATGGCGCCGATGTCGGTGTTCTTGTCCAGCGGGTCGCCGAGGCGCAGCGTGGCCAGCCGGCGCTTGAGCGAGGACAGGACCTCGTCGTACGCGTTCTCCTGGACGAGCAGCCGCGACCCGGCGCAGCAGACATGGCCCTGGTTGAAGAAGATGCCGTTGACGATGCCCTCGACCGCCTGGTCGACCGGCGCATCGTCGAACACGATGTTGGCCGCCTTGCCGCCGAGCTCCAGCGTCACCTTCTTGCGGGTGCCCGCCGTGGACCGGGCGATCATCTTGCCGACCTCGGTGGACCCGGTGAAGGCGACCTTGTCGACACCGGGGTGCTCGACCAGCGCGCGGCCGGTGTTGCCCGCGCCGGTGATGATGTTCACCACGCCCGGGGGCAGGTCGGCCTGCTGGCAGACCTCGGCGAAGAGCAGTGCCGTCAGCGGCGTCGTCTCGGCCGGCTTGAGCACCACGGTGTTTCCGCACGCCAGCGCGGGGGCGATCTTCCAGGCCAGCATCAGCAGCGGGAAGTTCCACGGGATGACCTGCCCCGCCACGCCAAGAGATTTCGGTGCTCCGGACGATGCCGTTGAAAAGCCGGCGTGGTCGAGCTTGTCGGCCCACCCGGCGTAGTGGAAGAACCAGGCCGCCACCAGCGGGATGTCGACGTCGCGGGACTCGCGGATCGGCTTGCCGTTGTCCAGCGACTCGAGCACGGCGAACTCGCGAGCCCGTTCCTGCATGATCCGCGCGATGCGGAAGAGGTACTTCCCGCGCTCCCGGGGCGGCAGCTTGGACCAGACGCTGTCGTAGGCCTTGCGGGCCGCCTTCACCGCCAGGTCGACGTCACCGGGCCCGGCCTCGCTGACCTCCGCGAGGACCTCCTCGGTCGACGGGCTGACCGTCTTGAACGCGTGTCCGTCGGTCGGGTCGACGAACTCTCCGCCGATGAACAGGCCGTAGGACGGCCTGAGGTCGACGATGGCGCGCGACTCGGGCGCGGGTGCGTACTCGAACGTCTTTGACATGGGGATCAGCGCTGTCCCGTCTAGTCGAGTGTGAAGTAGTCGGGACCGCTGTAGCGGCCCGTCGCCATCTTGGTGCGCTGCATCAGCAGGTCGTTGAGCAGGCTCGAGGCGCCGAGGCGGAACCAGTCCGGGTCGAGCCAGTCGTCGCCGACCGTCTCGTTGACGAGGACGAGGTACTTGACGGCGTCCTTGGTGGTGCGGATGCCCCCCGCGGGCTTCACGCCGACCTGGCGGCCGGTTGCGTCGCGGAAGTCGCGAACCGCCTCGAGCATGACGAGGGTCACCGGCAGCGTCGCGGCCGGCGCGATCTTCCCGGTGGACGTCTTGATGAAGTCGCCCCCGGCGAGCATCGCCAGCCAGGACGCCCGCCGGACGTTGTCGTAGGTCACCAGCTCGCCGGTCTCGAGGATGACCTTCAGGTGCGCGTCACCGCAGGCGTCCTTGACCGCGACGATCTCGTCGTAGACCTCCATGTAGCGCCCGGACAGGAACGCGCCGCGGTCGATGACCATGTCGATCTCGTCCGCGCCGTCGGCGACCGCGTCGCGGGTGTCCGCGAGCTTGACCGGCAGGCTGGCACGGCCGCTGGGGAACGCGGTGGCGACGCTGGCCACGTGGACGCCGCTGCCGCGCAGCGCCTCCACCGCCACGCGCACCATGTCCGGGTAGACGCAGATCGCCGCCACTCGCGGCGTCTCGGGCACCGAGGGGTCGGGACGCATCGCCTTCGCGCAGAGGGCGCGCACCTTGCCCGGGGTGTCCTGCCCTTCCAGCGTCGTCAGGTCGATCATCGTGATCGCCAGGTCGATGGCCCACGCCTTGGCGGTGGTCTTGATGGAGCGAGTCGACAGCATCGCAGCCCGGGCATCGGCGCCGACCTGGTCCACGCCCGGCAGGCCGTGCAGGAACCGGCGCAGCGAGGCGTCGGAGGCGGTCACGTCCGAGATGCCGGCTGCCCAGGACGGGTGCGGCGCTCGCCCGACCGGAGGGGGTGCGGTCGTGGTCACCGCCCGAGCCTACCGCCGTCCCGCTCGCACCGGCCCGGCGCGGAGTACCGTCCCGCTCGCGGCAGCTCGTCGGCGGGCGGCGCGGAGGGGAGGGGCTGGTGCGGGTCCTCGTCTCGTCGACGCCGGGCTACGGCCACGTGCTGCCGATGGTGCCGCTGGCCAGGGCACTGCTGTCGGCCGGGCACGAGCTGCTGTGGGCCACCGGCGCCGACGCCTGCCAAGTGGTTCGCGCGGCGGGCATCGGCGCGGCCGAGTCCGGTCTGACGGACACGGAGGTTGCGCCACTGCGCGCCGAGGCCCGCCGGGCCGCCGCCGGGATCGCTCCGGAGCTCGTCCCGACGCGTGTGTTCCCGGTGCTCTTCGGGGCAGCACGCGCCGAGCCCATGCTGGCGGGGCTGCTGCCGGTGGCCCGCGAGTGGCAGCCCGACCTGGTCCTGCACGAGAACGGCGAGCTCGCCGCGCCATTGGTCGCCACCCTGCTCGGCGTCCCGCACGTCGTGCACGCCTTCGGCGGTGCCATCCCGGCAGCGATCCTGGCCGACGGCAGCGAGAGCGTCGCGGACCTGTGGTCGCGGCACCGCCTCGAGGTGCCGCCGTACGCTGGCTGCTACCAGCATCTCTACCTCGACATCTGCCCGCCGGCCCTGCAGACGGTGTCCCGCGACCACATCGACGTGACCCAACAGCTGAGGCCGGTGATCTACACCGGCGAATCGGCCGAGCTGCCGGCCGGGTTGAGCCGCGACGACGACAGGCCGTTGGTATATCTCACCCTGGGCACCGTGCAGAACCTGCCGGACGTGCTGCGCACGGCGGTGACGGCTCTGGCCGGGCTCGACGTCAGGCTGCTGGTGACGGTGGGTCCGGCCGGTGACCCTTCGGCACTGGGGCCGCAGCCGCCGCACGTGATCGTCGAGCGCTACGTCTCGCAGGCGGCCGTTCTGCCGCTGTGCGCAGCCGTGGTCTCCCACGGCGGGTCCGGGACGGTGTTCGGCGCTGCGGGTCTCGGGCTGCCGCAGGTCTGCCTGCCGCAGGGCGCCGACCAGTTCCGCAACACCGAGGGTGTGGTGCGATCCGGCGCAGGGCTCGGACTGCACCCGCACCAGGCGGACGGTGCCGCGATGGCCGAGGCGGTGCGCACCGTGCTCGACTCCCCCGAGATCCGGGCCGCCGCCGGCCGGCTGAGCGAGGAGGTCGCGACGATGCCGGGTCCGGACCAGGTGGTGACGCGGCTCGCAGAGCTGGTCTGAGTGACGTCGGCGGTCGCTAGTCGAGGGTCGGGACCTGGTAGCCGATGCCGGGTTCTCCCCGCATCTCCAGGCGGCAGTAACCGCTCGAGATGTCACAGCTGAAGAAGTCGCCTTCGTCGGGGATCTCGCTTCCACCGTCCCCCTCGTAGGCGAACAGGACGACCCGATCGTCATCGAGCCACTGCGCCAGGGCGATGCGCTGCGCGTCGGTCGAACCGAGAGGGATCCGGAGCCGGATGCGCGCTCCCGTCCGCGCCAGCTTGACGTCGTACTCTGCGCCGGGCTCTCCACCGTCGGCCAGCAACTGTCGTCCGTGGCGGATGAACACGAGGTTGTCGTGGATGACGGTGTCGGACTCTCCGTAGAGCGGTCCGACGATCGTGCGGGGACGGCTGCGCCGATCACGGTCATACGATGCCCCGGACACCTGCGTGAGGGCACCGGTCGCGACGTCGTACCGCTGCACCACGGTCCTGTCGCGCACGCACGCGGGGAAGCTGACCACCTCCTCGCACACGACCTCGTTCCGGTACACCCAGTAGACGGCGTCGTCGTGCACGCTGAGGACCTGGTCGCCTGCGGCAGACTGGGGAACGCGGCTCAGCACCCGCATCTCCTCGGTGTCGAAGACGACATAGTCCCCGCGGTCGCCGTCGCTGGGATCCTCGTCCCAGACGAGGATCGACCCGGCCACCGACGACACAACGCCGAACGAGGTGGAGGGCGATCCCGTGACCGTGCCGATCTGCACGACGGTCGAACCATCGGTGAACCTCAGCGCGGCTTGTTCATGTTGCCTCCATTTGGGGCGGCCGCTGACGAAGACGACGCCGTTGTCGGTGACGTCCAGAAAGTGCACAAAGTCGCCCACGTCGATGGTTTGCTCGCCGTAGTGGATGGTTGCTCCGACGGCGTAGGTCAGCGGCCGCACCGAGTCGGGATTGTCCACGACGGACGTCGGCGTCGGCGTGGGCGTGGGTGTCGGTGTCGGCGTCTGCACCGGTTCCTGGCTGCGGTCCGCCGACCCGGTCAGCATCGAGACGCCGAGCAGCAGGGCCAGGACCAGGGCACCGGCGCCGGCAGTCGCTGCAGCCGTGCGACGCCGTCGTGCCGCCCGGATCCGGGCATGCACCTCTGCCAGGCGCTCGGCCGGCCGCCCTTCGACCGTCGACGCGCGCGCTGCGAGGGACCTCAGGTCTGCGCCGTTCATGACCGGCTCCTCTCGTCGGAGACCGGTTCCAACGCCGGATCACGCCTCAGCTTGGTGAGCGCTCTCGAGCACTGGCTCTTCACCGTGCCCACCGAGCAGCCCAGCAGCTGCGCAGTCTCCGACTCGGTGCGGTCCTCCACGTAGCGGAGGACGACGACGGCTCGTTGCCGACGCGGCAGCCGGCCGATCGCGTCCCAGAGATCCTGTCCTTCCGCGGGCTCGTCGACGGTGACCGAGGAACGTCGCTCGGGCAGGTTCGCTGTGGGGGTCTCGCGCGTCCACCGTCGCCGCCACCACGACGCCGACGTCGTGACCATGATCCGGCGGACGTACGCCTCCGGACTCGTCTTGATGCCCTTCCAGGAGAACCACGCCTTGGTCAGCGCCGTCTGCACGAGATCCTCGGCCCGGCCCTCGTCCTGGACCAGCAGGTAGGCGGTCCGCAGCAGTGCTTGGGACCGGGCAACGACGAACGCGTCGAACTCCGCTTCGTCCGTCATGCCATCACGCCCTTCCGGCGCGGGTTCCGACCTGGGTGGCGCATCGCGACCCAGACGCGTTGGCACCGCGAAAGGGTTGCCCGGAGCTCAGCCCTCGCGCAGAGGTCGGTCGCCGAGGTCCAGAGTGGTCGCGCCGGGGTTTCCCGGCAATCGGCTCGACGTCGCGGCGGAACGCCATGATCATCGGAGGATGGACTCGGGCCGCTCGTTGATGGTGGTCGTCGCTCATCCGGACGACGACGCCTACGGCATGGCCGGCACCGTCGCCCTGCACGCGGACGACCCCGGCTTCCGCTACGTCCTGGTGCACGCCACCGACGGAGCCGCCGGCGACATACATCCCGACTTCCCGGTGACTCGCGAGACCCTGGGGTCGGTACGCCGGGCGGAGGACGAGCGCGCCTGGCAGGTGCTCGGCAGGCCACCGGAGCGGCACGAGTGGTTCGGGTACGACGATGGCGGCCTGGCTGCGGTGCCGTTCGATCAGCTCGTCGACCGGATCGCCCAGCTGCTGAGAGAGGAGCGCCCCGACGTCGTCGGGACGTTCGGCCCCGACGGCATCACCGGTCACCCCGACCACGTACGAGTTGGTGCGGCGACCGACGAGGCGTTCGACCGGGTCGTCGCAGAGCCTGGCCGCGGCCTGCGCAGGCTGGTGCACGGAGCTCTCCCGCAGTCGGTCTTCGAGCGCTGGAACGAGACGCGGCGCCGCAAGGGGATGACGCCGTGGGACCCGGACGCGGTGTACCACCTGCGCGGGGTGCCCGACGAGCAGATCGGGATCTCCGTCGACACCTCTTCGGTGGCCCTGAAGGTGGTGGCGGGTCTGCGGGAGCACCGCAGCCAGCGGCACGTCATCGCCATGCCGGATGTGAGCGACGAACAGTGGGCGCGCAGCGCCTCGGTCGAGCACTACGTGGTGGCGCGGCCTCACCGTCCGGTCGGCACTCCGGTGCTGGCGGACGTCTTCGAGGGCCTGGACTGACCTTGATCAGCCCAGGGCGAGCACCGACGCCAGGTCGGCCTTGATCGCGGCGAGCGTTTCGTCCGCCGTACGCCGGGCGACAGTGACGTCGTCGTCGACCACCGGCACCACCACCTCGAGGTACGCCTTGAGCTTCGGCTCCGTGCCGGAGGGCCGCACGACCACCCGGCCGTCGTCGGCCAGCCGGTAGCGCAGCCCGTCGGTCGGCGGCAGGTCGGCGGACCCGGCGGCGAGGTCCTCGGCCTGCTCGACCGCGCGGCCACCGAGCGAGGTCGGTGGTTCGGCGCGCAGCCGGGCCATGGCGTCCTCGATCAGCGCGACGTCCTCGACGCGGGCGGACAGCTGGTCGGTGGCGTGCAGGCCGTGCTCACGGGCGAGGGCGTCGAGCAGGTCAGTCAGGGTGCGGCCCTCGGAATTGAGCGTGGCCGCCAGCTCGGCGACGAGCAGCGCGGCCGACACCCCGTCCTTGTCGCGGACTCCCTCCGGGTCGACGCAGTAGCCCAGCGCCTCC
>DASVED010000006.1:0-2997 GCA_036380775.1 Actinomycetes bacterium | reverse complement strand
CCTCGGCCGGGTCGGCCCCGGCGGCGGCCCCGACGGCGGCCACCACCGAACGTACGGACTGCTCGTCCTCGCCGCGCGCGTCGAGCCAGGCCCGGACGAGGGACGGGATCGCGTTGGTCCCCCCGGGCTCGACGTGCACCTACCCGATCGTCGCGACCGCGCCATGGCGCTGCGCGCTCTCGCGGGCGGCCAGGACGGCGGACGCCAGCCGCAGCATCGGGTCGTCCCGGTCGGCCAGCCGCGTGGTGCCGGCATGGTTCGCCTCGCCGGCGAGGTCGAGCCGCCAGCGGCCGTGCGGCCAGATGCCGCCGGCGACACCGATAGCCGCCTCCCGGTCGACCAGCCCGCGGCCCTGCTCGACGTGCAGCTCGACGAAGGTCCCGATCCGGGCGAGCGTGTCGTCGTCGCGACCGAGGTGCTTCGGGTCGTGACCTGCAGCCAGCATCGCGTCGGCCATCGTGGTGCCCTCGCCGTCGGTGAGCGCGCAGGCCCGGCCGGCGTCCAGCGAGCCGGTCAGCAGCCGCGACCCGGCACAGGCGACACCGAAGCGCGCGCCCTCCTCGTCGGCGAAGCTGACGACGGCGAGCGGACGGTCCGGCCGGACCGCCCGCTCGCGGAGCAGGTCGATCGCCGCGAACGCGCTGACGACCCCGAGCGGGCCGTCGAACGCGCCGCCGTCGGGGACCGAGTCGAGGTGGCTGCCGGTCACCACCGCGTCACCGGCATCCGGGTCGCCCCACCACGCCCACAGGTTGCCGTTGCGGTCGCGCGTCAGGTCCAGGCCACGGCGCGAGGCCTCCGCCGCGAACCACGCGCGGCAGTCCAGGTCGGCCGCGGTCCAGGCGTAGCGCCGGTAGCCGGTGCTCCGGACGTCCCGTCCGACGTCGTGCAGGTCGTCCCACATCCGCCCGAAGTCGCTGCCTGTCGCGGTCACGCCGGTCAGCGTAGGGGTGGACACCTGTGCGCCGGACGTGGCGGACAGGGCAGGATCACCTGCCATGCGACTCCTGCTGATCGGTGCGCCCGGGGCCGGGAAGGGGACCCAGGCGGTCCAGCTGGCCGAGCGACTGGGCCTGACCCACATCTCCAGCGGGGACCTGCTGCGCCAGCACGTCACCGACGAGACCCCGCTCGGGAAGCAGGTCAAGAAGTTCGTGTCCCGCGGGGACCTGGTGCCCGACCAGATGGTGCTCGACATGCTCCGCAAGCCGATCGTGGCCGCCAGCCAGGCCGGTGGCTACGTGCTCGACGGCTTCCCGCGCACCGTCGACCAGGCGAAGGTCGCCTACGACACGGCGCGCGAGCTCGGCGTCGCCGTGCAGATCGCGATCCACCTGCACGTCGAGCGCGACGAGCTGGTCCGGCGGCTGCTCGCGCGCGGCCGTGGCTCCGACGACACCCAGGACGTCATCGAGCACCGGCTCGAGGTCTACGAGGAGAAGACCCGACCGATGCTCGACTACTACGCGCAGCGGGAGCGGCTGGTGACCGTCGACGGAGCCCAGCCCGCCGACGACGTGACCGCCGCGGTCATGGCCGAGCTCGAGGAGCACAAGGCCGAGCTCGCCGACTGAGCCGGCTAACCGGGTTTTCGGTCCGGCACAACCCCGTCGGCAAGATCCATTGGGCCGCCCCGGAGATCATTCTCGGCCGGATGATCTCTAGAGCGGCACGAATGATCTACATCGACCCAGGTGCGGGCCGACAGCTTCAGCTGCCCCAGAACGGTCCGGTCAGGCCGACTGACCTGAAGTACTCGGCGGCGGCCACCGGCTCCCGGCGGGTGTACCCGCGCTCCAACCGGCCCGCGTACCACCCGCTCGCCAGCCGCCACAGCGTGGAGAGGTCCATCTCGTAGCCGCGGTCGGCGCGCTCGCGGTCCAGCCAGCGGGCCACGCAGTCCGGCGAGCAGAACAGCCGCTGGTTTCCGCAGGCGCGCTCGACGTCGTCCCAGACCTGCGCCATCGGGACCAGGAAGTGTGCGACCTCGTCTCCGGCGGGGGGAGCGTCCCGCCCCACCACCCAGGACAGCGCAGCGTCGCAGGCGGGGCACCGGGTCGCCACCAGGACGTCCGGCTCGTCGCTCACCAGGTGCGGGATCGCGAACGCGTCCCACGCGCAGCCGCCCCACCACAGCGTGTTCCGGCCCATCACCGAGAAGCCGAAGGACACGGTGGCGAACGGGTGCGCCAGCACGGTCTCGTCGTCGGCGCCCAGCACCAGGTGTCGGGCGTCCGCCAGGCGGTGCAGGCCCCGGCGTACCTCCTCGTCGCTGGATCCGACGGCGGCCGCCAGGTCGGCGACCCGCGGCACCCCACCTGTCGACGCCAGCGCCCGGTAGACCGCGAGCCGCAGGTCCTCGTCGGTCACCGCAGCCGCTCCGGCGCCAGGTCCAGCAGGGCCCGGGCGTAGGCGTTGGGCGCGGTCGCGGCCTCGGCCGCTCGGTCCTCTCCGTCCGCGACGACCGTGACGACGTACGACGAGTCGGTGCGCTCGAGGCGCCGCAACGTCGCCCCGAGCAGTGACCGGAGCTGCCCTTCCGTCGGCAGCCAGAGAGCGGCCTGCATGTCGAGGCTGTCGAGTGCCCACTCGGTGGTGCCGTTGAAGCCGATGACCGGGCCCGTCGCGAAGTTCTGCACCTCGATGGTCATGTCGCTGAGCACGAAAAGGTCGTCGTCCATGCCGCGGTCCACCACGACGAAATGGTCGCCTCTGGCGGGTGTCCACTGCAGGCCGGCCTCGCGGAGCTCTCGGGCGAGGTCGATCGACACGACGGGCTGGGACATGCCCCGACCGTAGACTGCGCGCCGTGCCCGTGACGGCTGCGACCGCGAAGCCGGGGACCGTCCGGGTCGGCATCTCCGGGTGGACCTACCCGCCGTGGCGCGGCGTCTTCTACCCCAAGGGTCTGGCTCAGCGACGCGAGCTGGAGCACGCCTCGCGACGGTTCACCTCCATCGAGATCAACGGCTCGTTCTACGCGCTGCAGAAGCCGGC
>DASVED010000005.1:0-6047 GCA_036380775.1 Actinomycetes bacterium | reverse complement strand
CGGTGGGCTCGGCAGCGTGGCTCATGCGGCTCCCGCCGTGCCGCGGCGCTTGCGGAGGCGGATCCAGACCCGGCGCTCGTCGTCGAGGCCGGTGTCGACCTCGCCCGCGAGGGCGGACAGCACGGTCCAGGAGAAGGTGTCCCGCTCGGGGAGCTGACCCCGGGTGGTGGGGATCGTCACCGTCACCTCGAGGGTGGTGGGGTCCAGCCGGAAGCGGCAGGTCAGCGTGGCGGTGTCGATCGCGGCGGGCAGCAGCATCGCGCAGGCCTCGTCGACGGCGATCCGGAGGTCCTCGATCTCGTCGAGGGTGAAGTCCAGGCGGGCGGCGAGCCCGGCGGTGGCCGTGCGGAGGACGGACAGGTAGGCCGAGTCGGCCGGCAGCCGGATCTCGACGGTGTCCTCCACGGCGGTACCGCTCACGGACACGGAGTCAGTGACAAGGCGTTCGCTCACCCTGGTTCCTCCCGTCGGTCCCCGGCGGCGGTCGCCCGGGGAGTCAGTGCAGCCCGAACGGTACAACGTCGCCGTCGGACGGCGACAAGTCGCGGGACCGGCTCAGCCGCCGGACGCGAGGCGCTTCAGCGCGGGCCCGCTCAACCGGTAGGGGATCCACTGGGTGAGGGCGCTGGCGCCGATCGTGTCGTAGAAGCCGCGCGCCGGCTCGTTCCAGTCCAGCACCCACCACTCCAGCCGGCGGTAGCCGCGCTCCACGCAGATCCCTGCCAGCGTCCCCAGCAGCAGCCGGCCGACGCCCGAGCCGCGTGCCTCCGGCCGGACATACAGGTCCTCGAGGTAGAGGTTGTGCGCGCCGAGCCAGGTCGAGTAGTTGAGGAACCACACCGCCATCCCGACGACCCGCCCCTCGGATGTCACAGCGACATGGCCGAACACCGCGGGAGCGTCGGCGAACAACGTGGCGTGCAGGTGCTCCTCGGTGGCGACCACCTCGTCGAGTGCTCGTTCGTACTCCGCGAGCTCGCGGACCATGGCGAGGATCTCCGGCACGTCCTCCGGCGTCACCGCCCGCACGGTCACGTCGCTCACGGACGGGCTCAGTTCGGTCACGGTGCCCATTGTGCCGACGGCCGCTGCGGGTCAGAGCGGGCTGTGAGCCACCTGCACCGGCGTCGTGCGGCCTCGGACCACCAGGACCCCGCGCCCCGCGGGACCGTCAGCGAGGTACGACGTGCTCGTCAGCCGTACGCCGAGGAGGTCGCCGTCGATCGGCGACAGCGGCCCCAGCAGCAGGCCGGTCCGTCCGCGGCGGGCCTCGACCGTGACGCCGCGGAAGCAGCCCGCCAGGTCGGCGGCCGAGCCGGCGAGGACCATGCTCGCCGTTCCAGGGGCGTCGGGGCGCAGCACTGCGAGCAGAACCCTCTCGACCGGGGTGTCGTGCAGAGTCTCGGCGTCGTCGGCGAGGACGGTCAGGTCGGGGTGCGTCCGCAGTGCCTCGTCGAGGGCGTCAGCCCCGTCGGTCCCGACGCAGGTCACCACGCCCGGCTCACCGCCGAGCGCCCGAAGCGGTGAGCGCCGGTGGGCCACGATCGCGATCGGGCGGCCCTGATGGCGCAGCCAGCGGCCGATCGTGGCGAGCGCGGTCGTGCGACCGCTCCCGGGCGGGCCCGCGACGACCGCGGCCGGACCGTGGTCGAGCAGGTCGACACCCAGCGGGACGAGGTCGTCGCCGCCGAGCCCGACCAGCGCCCAGCCCGGTCCGGTGGCGACAGCCTTGGCCTCGGCCTCGATGTCGGCGAGCTCGACACGGGACGGCAGCGGCTCCACCCGCATCGGACGCCGGTCGGGTGGCAGGTCGACCGAGCGACCACGGGCGGTCGCGGCGATCCGCTCCAGAGCCGTCACCTGGCTTTCGCCGTCGAGCAGGGCGAGCTGCGCCTCGATGCCGTCGGCCCCGACCAGCGCGCGACCCGGAGGCATCGCGACCGGAACGCGTCGGGGCGGGATGCCGGCCAGCCCGTAGTCCGTCGGGTCGGCCAGCCGCAGGA
This sequence comes from Actinomycetes bacterium, assembly GCA_036380775.1. Taxonomy (GTDB): domain Bacteria; phylum Actinomycetota; class Actinomycetes; order JACCUZ01; family JACCUZ01; genus DASVED01. The sequence continues at coordinate 4,044 of DASVED010000005.1, read as the reverse complement.
TCAGCCGGCGACTGAAGGCCGAGCCGACGCGGCTGGTCAGGACCCCGCGGTCGCCGGTGAGCACGACCCGGAAGCCGGCGGCAGCGCCCTCACGCACCAGGCGGCCGAGCAGGTCGAGGGGCCGGCCATGGTCGACCTGGTCGTACGCCGCCTGCAGCCCTTCCCAGCCGTCCACGAGCAGCACGATCCAGGGCAGCCGGCTCCCGGCATCCACCGTGCCGCGCTGCTCTTCGAGGGATCCCAGCCCGGACGCGGCCAGCAAGCGCTGCCGACGTTCGAGCTCCTCGACAAGGCGAGCCATCAGGCGGGCACCACGTGCCGTCTCGTCCCGGCCGACGACGGCACCGCACTGCGGGAAGACGGTCAAGGGCGCGAGTGCACCACCGCCGCCGTCAAGGGCGTAGAGATGGAGGTCCGAGCTGTCCATGCGGGTGGCGAGGAGGCCGGCCACCGTCCGGACGACCGCTGACCGGCCGCTGCGTGCGCTGCCGGCGACCATCAGGTGGTCACCGCCGGCGAGGCCGAACGTCACCGGGGCTCGGCGCTGCTCACCCGGCAGGTCCTGGACCCCGATCGTGACCGCGCCGTCCGCGCTCGAGAGCCCGTCGGGCAGGCCGGGCAGGCCGGGCAGGTCGGACAGGTCGGATGCCGTGACCAGGTGAGGCAACGGTGCCAGCCACGGGCTGGCCGCCGGCGAGGCGTCGAGCCGACGGGCTGCCACGACGACCGCGTCCACCAGCCGGGTGAGGTCGGTCGGGCCGTCAGGCCCGGCGGCCGAAACCGGCGAAAGGGCGTCGCCAAGGCTCTCCCACGGCCGGGCCCGGACAGCGGTCCTCGGTTGCACCTGCTCGCCGTGCCCGCCGACCCGGGCCGCCTGCAGGTGGTGAACCGCGCCGGCACCGATGCGGACCACCGCGCGGCCGGGGGTCGAGCGACCTATGTCGGCCGCGTCCCGGGTGTCCACGACGTCCGTCGACTCGGCTGCGTCGGTGACCCGCAGGGCGATGCGCAGGCCCGTGTTGGCGCGGATGTCCGCGCTCACCACACCCCCGGGACGCTGGGTCGCCAGCACCAGGTGCACTCCGAGGGAGCGCCCGCGCTGTGCGATGGCCACCAGCCCGCCGACGAAGTCCGGCAGCTCGTCGACCAATGTCGCGAACTCGTCGACGACGAGCACGAGCCGGGCGAGCGTGGGTGAGCCGGGAGGTGCGGCGCGTTGGAAATCGTCGAGGTCCTTGCAGCCCGCGACGCGGAGCACCCGCTCCCGGCGGCGCAGCTCGGCACCCAGGGACTGCAGCGCCCGTTCGGTCAGGTGGCTGTCGAGATCGGTGACGATCCCGACGGTGTGCGGCAGCCGTGCGCAGTCCTTGAAAGCCGCGCCACCCTTGTAGTCGATGAGGACGAACGACAGCTCGTCCGGGCGGTTGGCGACCGCGAGCCCAGCCACCAGGGTCTGCAGCAGCTCGGACTTGCCCGATCCAGTGGTGCCCGCAACGAGGACGTGCGGCCCGTCGGTGGCGAGGTCGACCGGGAAGCGCTCGCCCTGCCGGCCGACGCCCAGCACCACCCGGGTGCCCCGCGGGCTGACCGCCCAGGCCGTCTCGACGGCGCCGGGCTCGGTCGCGTCGATGTCGAGCAGGTCCAACAGCCTGGCCCGGTCCGGCAGGTCGCTTCCCACCTCGTCCGGAGTCGCGTCGCGCAGTGGAGCGAGGGCTCGGGCGAAGCGGTGGGCCCACAGGTCGGAGACGCCATCCGCGACGACGTCGTCGTACGTCGTGGAGTCCTCGGCCACGACCCGCAGCCGGGTACCGACGTCGCCCCGCACCTCAGCCGTAGCCCGGCACTCGACGGGCAGCGAGACCAGGTCCCGGTCGCAGCACAGCAGGACCAGCCCGACCCCCGGACCCTCCGCGAGCAGCCGGGCCACGCCGGGCATCCGGCGCAGGGCGCCCGCGCCGTCGAGGATCACGACGGTGGTCGGTCCGACCCACGGACCGCTCGGATTCCGACCTCCCAGTCGCTCGACCTCGAGCCGGGAGTCGAGCAGGGCGACGAGCTCGTCGAGCCGGGCGCGAACCTGCGCGGCGTCCTGACCGACCAGGACGCCGGTGCCCTCGCCGGACGTCGGGCGGAGGTGGGGCAGCCAGCGGGTCCACTCCCAGTCGCGGCCCCTGTCGGGGCAGAGGACGACGAGGGACAGGTGGCGCGGACTGTGCCAGCCGGCGAGCTGCGCGGTGACCGCGCGGGCCACCCCGATGATCCGGCTCCGCGGGCCGGCGAGCCCGACCACACCGGCCCGAGCGAGGGAGACGGTCACCGGCACGCCGGTCAGCTCAGGTCGCTCGACGTTCTCCGGCTGGCCGCTGACGCCCGGGGTGCGCACCTCGACGGCTGAGGAGACGCTGCCCAGCCCCAGTCGCACCTCCAGGTGGTCGCTGTCGTCGCGGCGGCGCTCCCACAACCGGGGCCGGGGGCCGGTCGCGCAGAGGAGCAGGGTCGCGGGGTCCGGGTGTGCCCGGTGCCGGGCCACCTCCTCGTCGGCGACAGCGCGGGCGACGCCGGCCTCGGCCCGGGCCAGGGCGTCCGCGTGCTCGGCCTGCTCGACCCGGCTGGACCGGCGCCCGCTGGCCCGGTCGCTGAGCCAGCTGCCGAGCATCATCAACGGCGAGAGCAGCACGAACAGCAGGTACATCGGGCTGCGGGTGATGGCGACGAGCGCCAGCCCAGCGACCAGCGGCAGCATGACGGCGATCAGCGGGAACCTGGACCGCTCGCGGGCGAGTGGTTCCTGGGGCAAGGTGATGCGCACCGGCGGGACGGGGGCGACGTGCCGGGGTGGCCGGTTCAGCTCGACGTGGCCGGCGCCGTCGGGACGGCACGACACGGGGACCGCCTCCGGAGTCGCGAGAGCGAGACGCGTGTCGCCGACCTGCAGGATGTCGCCAGGACTGACCGGGCAGCCGACGCGGGTGACCCGGTGGCCGTCGAGCATGGTGCCGTTGGTGGATCCGAGGTCGTGGACGGTGGTGGAGCCTGCCCCGTCGATCGCCACTCGGAGCACGGCGTGCAGGCGCGACACGTCCGGGTCGTCCACCCGCACCCGCGCCTCGGCGGCCCGGCCGATGCCGTGCTCGCCGGGCGACAGCCGGTGCACGGCGCCGCAGTCGGGACCGGACGCGACGTGCAGCTCCAGCAGCCCTGCCGGCTCGGCGAGGTCGGACCGGCCGAGCGTCAGGACCGCGCCGTCGACGAGTGGCGGCTCGCCGAGCGGTGTCTCGGCGGTGAGCTCGACCCCTGCGCACCAGAGTCGGCCGTCGCGGTGGCCGAGCGCGGCGAGCAGGTCGGAGTGGGCGGTGGCCAGTGGGGCCCCCGGCTGGGCGCTCAGCTCGACGTCGACCGGCGTCCCGGAGCCCAGCGGATCGACCAGGGTGAGCGTCAGCTGCATCGCCTCATCGTGGCCGGACGGCAGCATCCACCGGTCTGAGTTGTCCACAGCGACCGTCGTCCACAGGGACGGAGTACCGCTCGCTTGGACCACTCGCCGCTCCCTCGGTACCCTCCCCGGGACCGCCGCCCAGCATGCCGACCCGTGATCCGGCGCGCCGCGCGGCCACCACCACCGGTCGGGGGATTTCCTGCCGTGAACGCGATCGCCGTCGTCGAGGACGAGGTGCGCGAGCTGGTGCGCCGCCGCGGTCTGGACCCGGTCGCCGATCCCGGGTCGGTACGTCGGCTCGTGGACGAGGTCATCGCCGACTACGACGAGCGGAGCGTGTCCGGCTCCCTGCCGCAGCTCGTCGACACCCGCCTGGCGGCGCGTGCCGTGTTCGACGCGGTGGCCGGCTTCGGTCCGTTGCAGAAGTACCTCGACGACCCCACGGTCGAGGAGATCTGGATCAACGAGCCGACGAAGGTCTTCATCGCCCGACGTGGCGTGCACGAGCTGACGACGACGATCCTCACCGGCGACGAGGTGCGCGACCTGGTCGAGAAGATGCTGAAGTCCTCCGGGCGCCGGGTCGACCTCTCGACGCCGTTCGTCGA
>DASVED010000004.1:0-3181 GCA_036380775.1 Actinomycetes bacterium | reverse complement strand
TCCGTGGTCCTCGCCGAGTGCGTCAAGGCCGGCCTCGACTCGGCGATCGTGCACGCGTCGAAGATCGTCCCGATGTCGCGGATCCCCGACGAGCAGCGCGAGGTCGCGCTCGACCTGGTCTACGACCGGCGGCGGGAGGGGTACGACCCGCTGCAGAAGTTCCTCGACCTCTTCGAGGGTGTGGATGTCGCCAGCGTGCGGGCGTCCCGGGCCGAGGAGCTGATGGCCCTGCCGCTCGGCGAGCGGCTGGCCCGCCGGATCATCGACGGTGAGCGCAACGGCCTCGACGCCGACCTGCAGACCGCGCTCGACTCGGGCAAGACGGCGCTGGACATCGTCAACGACCACCTGCTCGAGGGCATGAAGGTCGTCGGTGACCTCTTCGGCAAGGGCGAGATGCAGCTGCCCTTCGTGCTGCAGTCGGCCGAGGTGATGAAGGCCGCGGTCGCGTGGCTCGAGCCGCACATGGAGAAGACCGACGAGGAGGGCAAGGGCACGATCGTTCTGGCCACGGTCAAGGGCGACGTGCACGACATCGGCAAGAACCTCGTCGACATCATCCTGACCAACAACGGCTTCACGGTCGTCAACATCGGCATCAAGCAGCCGGTGTCGGCGATCCTCGAGGCCGCCGACGAGAACCGCGCTGACGTCATCGGGATGTCCGGGCTGCTCGTGAAGTCGACCGTGGTCATGAAGGAGAACCTCGAGGAGATGAACTCCCGCGGCATCTCCGCGAAGTTCCCGGTGATCCTCGGCGGCGCGGCGCTCACCCGGCCGTACGTCGAGCAGGACCTCGCCGAGGTCTACGAGGGCGAGGTGCGCTACGCCCGCGACGCGTTCGAGGGCCTGCGGCTGATGGATGCGCTGATAGCGGTGAAACGCGGCGTACCCGGAGCCGAGCTGCCTGCGCTGCGGCCGCGGCGGGTCAAGCCGGCCGGCCGGCCGGACGTCACGCCGGAAGCGGACATGCCGGCCCGCTCCGATGTCGCCATCGACAACCCGGTCCCGGAGCCGCCGTTCTGGGGCAGCCGGGTGGTCAAGGGGATCCACCTGCAGGAGTACGCCTCGCTGCTCGACGAGCGGGCCACGTTCATGGGCCAGTGGGGCCTGAAGTCCTCACGCGGTGACGGCCCGACGTACGACGAGCTCGTCGAGACGGAGGGCCGCCCCCGCCTGCGGATGTGGCTGGAACGCCTGCAGGCCGAGAAGATGCTCGAGGCAGCGATCGTCTACGGCTACTACCCGGTGGTCAGCGAGGGCGACGACCTGGTCCTGCTGTCCGAGGTGTCGGTAGACGCCCCGGAGAAGCACCGGTTCACCTTCCCGCGGCAGCGGCACGGCCGTCACCTGTGCCTGGCCGACTTCTTCCGGCCGCGCGAGTCAGGCGAGGTCGACGTCCTGGGCCTGCAGCTGGTCACCGCGGGGTCGCGCATCGCGGAGGTCACGTCCGACCTGTTCGCGCGCGACGCCTACCGCGACTACCTGGAGCTGCATGGCCTGTCGGTCCAGCTCACCGAGTCCCTTGCGGAGTACTGGCACAAGCGGATGCGTGCCGAGCTCGGTTTCGCCGCCGAGGACCCGGACCGGCCGGAGGACTACTTCGACCTGCGCTATCGCGGTGCACGGTTCTCGTTCGGCTACGGGGCCTGCCCCAACCTCGAGGACCGCGCCAAGCTGGTCGACCTGCTCGAGCCGGAGCGCATCGGCGTCAAGCTCTCCGAGGAGTTCCAGCTGCACCCTGAGCAGTCGACCGACGCGCTGGTGCTCCACCACCCCGAGGCGACCTACTTCAACGCGAAGTAGCCGCGCGGGCTCGTCAACCGCTGCTGCGATTCGGCGCCGTTGAGGCCAGAGTCGCGAGCGAACCGGCTGAGCGTCTTGGTGCTAGGAGAACCGCTTCCACTGCCCCTCGGAGACGATGTCGACGCTTCCATCGGTCACCCTGATGGCGGTCTCGTCGTCGATCGCATACGCCGGACCCGAGATCTCGGCCGCCCACTTTTCTGCCCCGGCCATCGTGTTCTCTGGGCAGAGCGGGTTCTCCAGGTGAGGGAAGATCGAGAAGTCGACGATGCCGAGCGTGCTGTCGCCCCCGGTGGGCGGCTTCCACCCGACGAAGTCCGCCCCGATGCGTGGGGTCATCACCATGCTCCCGGCGCTCAGCCCCACCCAGACCGTCTCGCGCAGCGACGGCAAGAGATCCGCCAGCCCGGACTGCCGCACCCAGTGGGACAGGTACAGGGCGTCGCCGCCGCCCACCAGCAGGACGTCTGCCTCCCGGACCCAGGAGACCCAGCGTTCGTCGTCGATGCTGGGTAGCGCGGTGAGCTCCAGCACTCCCACGGACTTCCAACCCAGCTCGCACATGGGTGTGGAGCCTTGACCGGTGATGAAGCGCCATGCCCCGGCAGGACTGCCCTGGGGGTGCCCGTACCCCGCGGTGGGGATGCAGAGGGCGTCGGAGTCGGCGATCGGTTTCCCCAGTAGGTCGACCAGCGCGTTGTGGATGCTCGCGTTCTTGACGCCAGCGGACGTGAGCAGGAGCCTCACGCTTGCCTCCTGTACATAGCGGTCATGACGCCCTCATCGAGTGTCGGGAGATCGGGTCCATCGGTGGGCAGACTGGGCACCACAACGAAACTCATCGCCGTTGGACCCATCACCCCCCAGACACACCGGCACGGCTGCAACGCGGGTAGCGCCGCAACGGGGCGTTCGGCTACTCGGTCGTGATCGCTCGCAGGACGTCCAGCCGGGCCGCCCGGCGCGCCGGCCAGATGGACGCCAGCACGCCGATCACACCGGCCAGCACGAGGAAGACGACCAGAGAGCTCACCGGGATCGAGAGCTCGGTGATCCCCTGGCTCTCCAGGCTGCGCTGGAGCAGCACCCCGAACAGGATCCCGAGACCGAGCCCCAGGACCGCGCCGAAGACCGAGATCACGACCGACTCGAGCCGCACCATCCGGCGCAGCTGACGTCGCGACATGCCGACCGCCCGGAGCAGCCCGATCTCGCGCGTCCGCTCGATCACGGCGAGGGCCAACGTGTTCACGATGCCCAGCACCGCGATGAGGATCGCCAGCGCCAGCAGCGCGTAGATGAGGAACAGCAGCTGGTTGACCTGGCCGCGCTGCTGGTCCTTGAAGCCCGCCTGGTCGAGCAGGTCGAGGTTCGG
>DASVED010000003.1:0-12590 GCA_036380775.1 Actinomycetes bacterium | reverse complement strand
GGTGAGCTCGGCCGGGAGGAGGCCGGCTACCGGCAGTCGGTCTGGTGGGCGACACTCGTGCACTTCGCCGCCCCCATCGTGGACCGGTCGGCCCTCGTCGACTGGGTCGACGCCCGGGTCAGCGTCCCGCCGCACCCCGTGGTCGCCTCGAGCGCCGAGATCGTCCGGTACGCCTACGACGGGCGCAGCGTGGTCCCGGTGACGCTGGCGTCGGCACCGCTGGCCGCCGTGGCGGAGGGAGCGCCCGATGGCGCGCACGCCTGACGGCCCGCCCCCGCCGCCAACCGTGCAGCGCCTGCGGGTCCACTACGCGAAGCGCGGCCGGCTGCGCTTCTCCAGCCACCGCGACTTCCAGCGCGCCTTCGAACGGGCGCTGCGCCGGGCGGCCGTGCCGATGGCCTACTCCGCCGGCTTCTCGCCGCACCCCAAGGTGAGCTACGCCGGGGCTGCCCCTACCGGGATCGCCAGCGAGGCCGAGTACCTCGAGATCGGGCTGTCACAGCGCTGCGACCCCGTACGCCTCAAGGCCGCCCTGGACGCCTCGCTACCGCCCGACCTCGATGTGCTGGAGGTCGTGGAGGTGGCCCCGCCGCCCCCGAACACCCGCGCGCCAGCCCTGGCCGACCGCCTGCAGGCGTCGGTGTGGCAGGTCACGCTGGACGGGGTCGAGCCGGCCCGGGCGCAGCAGGCCGTCGACGCCTTCCTGGCCGCTCCGCGGGCCGAGGTGAGCAGGATGACGAAGAACGGGCTCCGCACGTTCGACGCTCGAGCCGCCGTCCTGTCCCTCGGCGTGGCGGGAGCGGCCGTGCCGGCCGGAACCGGCCCGTGTGCGATACTGCGACTGGTCGTACGCCATGTCACACCGGCTGTCCGACCCGACGACGTCCTCGCCGGACTCTCTGCGATCGGCGACCTGGCGCCGCCCTCGGCCCCCGCGGTCGTCCGGCTGGCGCAGGGACCGCTCGACGAGGCGGCCGGCACGGTGTCCGACCCACTGGCACCGGACCGGGACGCAGTCGGCGGCTGACGCCGCCGCGCACCGCTGGTGACACCCGCGGCGCGCGAGGCGCCGGTCGCACCCTCAGACTTCCTGACGATGCCGTCCCCGGACGGCACGAACACCAACAGCACCCGTGCGGCGCCGCACGGAGCCGGACCGGACCCGCAGGGGTCCGCATCCTCCGGCCGGCGCCCGGGAGCGTGACGGGAGACCACCCGGATGCTCGACACCGAGCCCACCGACAGCACCACCACCAGCGACACCACCGGAGACAGCGGCGCCCGACCGCCGCGCCGCCGCCGCGCCGCCAGTCGGCCCGCCGGGCCGCCCAGCGCCCTCGCCGCGCCCGACGGCGAGGCAGAGGCCCCGGTCGCCGCCGCTGCTGCCGCTGCTGACGCCCCCGCCCCGGCGAAGCGGACCCGCAAGCGCGCCGCCAAGCAGGCGACGACCGCCGGCACCGAGGAGGCCAGCACAGACACCTCGAGCGCTGCGGAGACCCCGGCGCCGGCCAAGAAGGCGACGCGCAAGCGGACCACCAAGAAGGCCGCCTCGTCGCCGGCCGCCGACTCCGCCGCCCCGGCGGTGACCGAGCAGGACGACAGCGGGCGCGAGGACGCCGTTCTCGCCGCGGCACCCTCCGCCCCCGCGGCACCGAGCCTGCTCTTCCAGCCCCCGGAGCCGACCGCGCCAGCCACCGGCCGCCGCAGGCGGGCCGCCGCCACGGCTGCCCCACCCGAGACGCCCGACGAGGACCTCGACCCTGACGCCGACGACCGCGACGACGTCGCGGTGGCCGACGAGGGCGAGGGCGGGACGCGCCGCCGCCGCCGAGGAGGGCGAGGCCGACGCGGTCGCGGTGGCCGCGGTCGCGACGACTCCGGTGACGAGGGCACCGACGAGCCGTCGGCGGAGGACGTGGCCTCCGAGCCGGACGCTGCCGAGCAGGACGCCGGCGAGGACGGCGCCGACGAGGAGCAGACCGGCGAGGGTGGGACCAGGCGTCGCCGCCGGCGCCGCCGCAAGGGGTCCGGCGAGGCGGACAGCGGTGAGGCAGACACCGACGACCCGCCGAACACCGTCGTGCGGGTGCGTGAGCCCCGCAAGCGCGCCGGCCGGGAGAGCAGCCGCGACACCACGTCGGACGACGACGGCGTGCGCTCGGTCAAGGGCTCAACCCGCCTCGAAGCCAAGAAGCAGCGCCGTCGCGAGGGCCGCGAGGCTGGGCGGCGCCGACCGTCGGTCATCACCGAGGCCGAGTTCCTCGCCCGCCGCGAGTCCGTCGACCGGTCGATGATCGTGCGCCAGGCCGGTGAGCGGACCCAGATCGCCGTGCTCGAGGACGGCGTGCTGGTCGAGCACTACGTGAGCACGGCCTCCAGCTCCGGCCTGGTCGGCAACGTGTACCTGGGCAAGGTGCAGAACGTCCTGCCGTCGATGGAGGCCGCGTTCGTCGACGTGGGCAAGGGCCGCAACGCCGTCCTCTACGCCGGCGAGGTCAACTGGGACGCGGCGGGCCTGGACGGCCAGCCGCGACGCATCGAGCTGGCGCTGAAGTCCGGCGACCCGGTGCTCGTGCAGGTCACGAAGGACCCGATCGGCCACAAGGGGGCCAGGCTCACCAGCCAGGTCTCGCTCGCGGGCCGCTACCTCGTCCTCGTTCCCGGTGGCTCGATGACGGGCATCAGCCGCAAGCTGCCCGACACCGAGCGGTCGCGGCTCAAGGCGATCCTGAAGAAGGTCGTCCCCGAGGGGGCCGGCGTGATCGTCCGCACGGCGGCCGAGGGCGCCAGCGAGGAGGAGCTCTCCCGGGACGTGGCGCGCCTCACCGCTCAGTGGGAGGACATCGAGAAGAAGTCCGCCAAGGGATCGGCCGCACCAGCGCTGCTCTACGGAGAGCCGGACATGACCATCCGCGTCGTCCGGGACATCTTCAACGAGGACTTCGCATCGCTCATCGTCTCCGGCGACGACGCGTGGGACATGCTCGAGGCGTACGTCGGGCACGTTGCCCCGGACCTGCGCGACCGGATGTCCCGATGGACCGACGAGCAGGACGCCTTCACCGCCAACCGGGTCGACGAGCAGCTCGCCAAGGCACTGGACCGCAAGGTCTGGCTGCCCAGCGGCGGGTACCTCGTCATCGACCGCACCGAGGCGATGGTCGTGGTCGACGTCAACACCGGGAAGTTCACCGGGGCGGGCGGCAACCTCGAGGAGACCGTCACCAAGAACAACCTCGAGGCAGCCGAGGAGATCGTGCGCCAGCTCCGCCTGCGCGACCTCGGCGGCATCATCGTGATCGACTTCATCGACATGGTCCTCGAGAGCAACCGGGACCTCGTCCTGCGCCGCCTGCTCGAGTGCCTCGGCCGGGACCGGACGAAGCACCAGGTCGCCGAGGTCACCTCGCTCGGGCTGGTCCAGATGACCCGCAAGCGGGTCGGGCAGGGGCTGCACGAGGCGTTCTCGGAGACCTGTGAGGCCTGCAACGGCCGTGGCTACCACATCCACACCGAGCCGGTGGAGACCAAGTCCGGCGGAGGTGGTGCCGGAGGCGGCGGCGGGGACCGGAAGGCCGGGGCGCGCAAGGGCTCTCGAGGAGGATCCGGGCGCAAGGCTGACAACGGCGCGCCGACCGCCCCCGAGACCGTCGAGGCGGCTCCCGTGGCCGTCGAGGACCCGGTCGAGGCGGTCACCACGGTGACCGGCACCGCCGGGGCCCCCGACGTGTCCGACGGCGAGCCGGCGGCCAGGCCGGCCCGGCGGCGGCGCCGCGCCGTCAGCCCCACCACGACCGTCTAGGGCTCGGCCGGCAAGGGTCACGAACGCGCCGGTTTGACCGCGCACCCGCCGCGTTCGTACCCTGGACCGTCCCGACCAGATGGCGCCAGCCAGCGCCGTCGTCCTTGCGCGCCCGGCATCGGGCAGCGCCGAGGTCCCTCTCCCATGTACGTGCAGAAAGCGAGCCGGTGTCCCCGATGGTGTACGCGATCGTTCGAGCTGGTGGACGCCAGGAGAAGGTCGCCGTGGGCGATGTCCTCGAGATCGACCGGATCCACGCGGAGCCGGGCGCGACGGTGGACCTCCCGGTCCTGCTCCTCGTCGACGGTGACGACGTCACCAGCGACAAGTCCACGCTCGCCAAGGCGACCGTGACGGTCGAGGTCGTCGCGGCCACCAAGGGCCCCAAGATCGACATCATGAAGTTCAAGAACAAGACCGGCTACCGGCGTCGGCAGGGCCACCGCCAACGGCTGACGCAGGTCAAGGTCACCGGCATCAAGACCGGCGCCAAGAAGTAGCAGCCGTCCGTCCCGCCGCTCAGGCAGCAGTTGAAAGGTAGAGCTCCATGGCTCACAAGAAGGGCGCGTCGTCCACCCGCAACGGGCGCGACTCGAACGCGCAGCGGCTCGGCGTCAAGCGCTTCGGCGGCCAGGTCGTCAACGCCGGCGAGATCATCGTCCGCCAGCGCGGGACGCACTTCCACCCCGGCCTCGGCGTCGGTCGCGGTGGCGACGACACGCTGTTCGCGCTCGTCGCGGGTGCGGTCGAGTTCGGCACCCGCCGCGGTCGCCGCGTCGTCAACATCGTGCCCGCCGAGGTCACGGCGGCCGGCTGACGGTTCCCGGCGCCCGATCACGCAGCGCCGGGCACAGCCGATGGGGATCATGGTCTCGGACCGTGATCCCCATTTCTGCATCATCACCAGCGAGAGAGTCAGGGCAGCACAGTGACGACGTTCGTGGACCGGGTGGTGCTGCACCTCGCCGCCGGTGACGGCGGGAACGGCTGCGCGTCGATCCACCGGGAGAAGTTCAAGCCGCTCGGCGGACCCGACGGGGGCAACGGCGGGCGCGGCGGCGACGTCCTGCTCCGGGTCGACCCGAGCACCACGACGCTGTTGGACTACCACCACTCCCCGCACCGCCGGGCCACCAGCGGCAGGCCCGGCCAGGGCGGCAACCGCTTCGGGGCGGAGGGCCAGGACCTGGTGCTCCCGGTGCCCAACGGCACCGTGGTGAAGACGGCGTCGGGCGAGGTGCTGGCCGACCTCGTCGGCGCCGGGACCACGTTCGTCGCCGCCGGGGGCGGCCGTGGCGGGCTCGGCAACGCCGCGTTGGCCTCGACCCGGCGGAAGGCCCCGGGCTTCGCGCTGCTCGGGGAGCCGGGCGACTCCGCCGACCTGGTCCTCGAGCTCAAGTCCGTCGCCGACGTGGCACTGGTCGGGTTCCCGAGCGCCGGGAAGTCCAGCCTCGTCGCTGCCATGTCGGCTGCTCGCCCGAAGATCGCCGACTATCCGTTCACGACGCTGGTGCCCAATCTGGGCGTCGTCGAGGCCGGTGAGGTGCGCTTCACCGTCGCTGACGTCCCGGGGCTCATCCCGGGCGCCAGCCAGGGCAAGGGCCTCGGTCTGGAGTTCCTGCGCCACGTGGAGCGCTGCAGCGTCCTGGTGCACGTCATCGACGCCGGCACCCTCGAGCCGGGCCGCGACCCGCTCACCGACCTCGACGTCATCGAGGCCGAGCTCGCCGAGTACGGCGGGCTGGACGACCGGCCGCGGATCGTCGCACTCAACAAGGTCGACCTTCCCGATGCCCAGGAGCTCGCCGACATGGTCACGGCCGACCTGACGGCGCGGGGCCTGCGGGTCTTCCCCGTCAGCGCCGCCACGCGGGTCGGGCTGCGTGAGCTGTCCTTCGGCATGGCGGACCTGGTGGCGCAGGCGAGGGCAGCCGCCCCGGACCTCGAGGCAACCCGGATCGTCCTGCGGCCGCGGGCGGTGGACGAGCGGGAGTTCGAGGTGGTGCAGGAGGGCGGTCGCTACGTCGTCCGCGGGCAGAAGCCCACCCGGTGGGTCCACCAGACCGACTTCACCAACGACGAGGCGGTCGGCTACCTCGCCGACCGGCTGGCCCGGCTAGGCATCGAGGAGGCCTTGCTGGCGGCGGGAGCCCAGGCGGGGGACGAGGTGGTCATCGGCGACGGCGAGCAGGCCGTGGTCTTCGACTGGGAGCCCACGCTGCAGGCGGGCGCGGAGCTGCTGCACGGCAGGCGCGGCACCGACCTGCGCCTCGACGGGCGGTAGCCGTGGCCGGGTCCCCCCGCGCCGCCACCCGGGTGGTCGTGAAGGTCGGCTCGTCGTCCATCACGACTGCCGCGGGAGGACTCGACCCGGCCCGGCTCGACGGGCTGGTCGACGCGCTGGCCCGGGCCCGGTCCGGCGGACACGAGGTGGTCCTGGTGTCCTCCGGCGCGATCGCGTCCGGCCTGGCGCCCCTCGGCCTGCGCCGCCGCCCCCGCGACCTCGCCACCCAGCAGGCCGCGGCCAGCGTCGGCCAGGGGATCCTGGTGCACCGCTACACCGAGTCGTTCGCCCGGCACCGTTTGATCACCGGTCAGGTGCTGCTCACGGCCGACGACGTGGTCCGCCGCGGCCACTACCGGAACGCGCAGCGCACCCTCTACCGCCTGCTCGACATGGGGGCGGTGCCGGTGGTGAACGAGAACGACACGGTCGCCACGGAGGAGATCCGGTTCGGCGACAACGACCGGCTGGCGGCGCTGGTGGCCCACCTCGTCCACGCCGACCTGCTGGTGCTCCTCTCCGACGTCGCGGGCATCTTCGAGGGAGATCCGCGGCGGTCCGCCTCGCGGATGCTCACCGAGGTGCGCGAGGCCGGTGACCTGGCCGGCGTGCGGCTCGGCCGCGGCGGCTCGGGCGTCGGGACCGGCGGGATGGCCAGCAAGGTCGACGCCGCTCGGATCGCGGCGTCCGCCGGCATCCGCGCCGTGGTCGCGGCGGCAGACGCGGTCGACGACGTCCTTGCGGGGGAGCCGGCGGGCACCTCGTTCGCGCCGTCCGCCCGTCGGCTGCCCACCAGGTTGCTCTGGCTCGCCTACGCGGCGACCACGCGGGGGCGGGTGCACCTGGACGCGGGGGCAGTGCAGGCGGTGGTCGAGCGCCGGCTGTCGCTCTTGCCGGCGGGGATCACGGGTGCCGACGGCGAGTTCGTCGCGGGGGATCCGGTGGACCTCCTTGACGAAAAGGGCCACGCGGTGGCGCGCGGGCTGGTGAACTTTGACGTGACGGAACTTCCCGCGCTGCTGGGCCGGTCGACCCCTGACCTGGCCCGGGAGCTCGGGCCAGCGTTCAGCCGCGAGGTCGTCCACCGGGACGACATCGTGTTGCTGCGGTGACGAGGGCGCCGCGCCAGACGAGGAAGGGCGGTGCACCGGGTGAGGGAACGGAGCATGTCGGCACGTCGGACGCCGCCGCCCGAGTCCGCCCGGCCGATGTGGCACGTCACCCTCACCGTCGTCGGGGAGGAGGTCGAGCCGCACGTGGTGCGGGCCGCGCTGGAGCGGCTCACCCACGAGCGACCCTTCCTGCTGTCCGCCCGGTACTCCACGGACCGTGCCGAGATCCGCTACTGGGAGGAGGCGCGGGACCTCGAGGACGCCGCCGCCCTGGCGCTGCGGTTGTGGGGGGAGCACCGAACCACCGCTGGTCTGCCGCCGTGGCGGGTCGCCGGCCTCGAGGTGGTCGACCGCACCACGTTCCAGCAGCGCGCGATGGACAGCCCGGCGCCGGCGCTGATGCCCGCCGGTGGCGTCCGTCCGTTCTGAGCCGGCTGTGGAAGACTGCGCGCCATGACCGCCTCGATCATCCTCGCCGTGGGTGAGGAGCACGCCCGCGACCTGCCCGCCGAGCCCTGGGCGATCGGCGTGGGCGCCTTCGTCCTCCTCGTCGTCCTGCTCGCCGTGACGATGAGCTTCGGCAAGGATCGCTGACCGCTCCCGTAGGGTCGGCTCGTGGGCGAGACGAGGCAGCCGCGGCTGGGTGTGATGGGCGGCACGTTCGACCCTGTCCATCACGGCCACCTCGTCGCCGCCAGCGAGGTCGCGGCCCGCTACGACCTGGACGAGGTCGTGTTCGTCCCGACCGGGCAGCCCTGGCAGAAGCAGGACGCCGAGGTCACCACCCCAGAGCACAGATACCTGATGACCGTCATCGCGACCGCGGCCAACCCGCACTTCACGGTCAGCCGCGTCGACATCGACCGCGGCGGCCCGACCTACACCATCGACACGCTGTGCGACCTGAGGGCGCAGCGTGGCGCCGCCACTGAGCTCTTCTTCATCACCGGAGCCGACGCCCTGGCGCAGATCCTGAGCTGGAAGGCGGCCGACGAGCTGTTCGCCATGGCCCACTTCATCGGTGTCACCCGTCCGGGGCACACGTTGTCCACCGCCGGGCTCCCGGCCGGCCGGGTCAGCCTGCTCGAGATCCCGGCGCTGGCGATCAGCTCGTCCGACGTCCGTGACCGGGCGCGGCGGGGCGACCCCGTCTGGTACCTGGTCCCGGACGGGGTCGTGCAGTACATCCACAAGCACCGGCTGTACCCGGCCGAGGGTGTGGCGTGAGCGGGCGGCACCGTCGCCCGGAGCCGGATCCGCTGCCGGAGGTCGACCTCGCCCGGCGACTCACGCCCGGACCCGTGGTGCCGGCGCAAGGTGCGGCGGTCCCCGGCGTGGGCCGGCCCGCGCGTCACGCCGGCCCGTCGGCCCCGGTGGCCGGTCCGGCCGCCGCCGCGCCCGGAGCCACCGTGGTCGTCCGGAGGGACCGCGCCGCGCAGCGAGCCGCCCGCCGGGAGGCGGCTCGACGGCGCAACGCGCGGTTCCTCGCCGCCGGCGCCGGCGCCCTGGTGCTGCTGCTCGTCGTCGGCTACCTGGTGCTCGGCCGCGGGGGAGAGGACGGGGCAGGGACCACCAACGCCGGGCCGCCGCGGCAGCACACGCTTCTCGTGCAGGCCACCGGCGCCGACGGCACGGCGGCGGCGAGCGCGCTCGTCGGGGTCACGCCGAGCGAGGACACGGCGGCCATCGTGCTGGTGCCGTCCCGGCTGCTCGTGGACGTCGCGGGGACGGGCAACCTGCCGTTCGGCGAGACGGTCACGCTGCCGGAGCCCTCGGCGCCGTCACAGGCTCTGACCGACCTCCTGGGCGTCCGGGTGGACGACAGCTGGACCCTGGACCCGGCGGCGCTGGCCGCTCTCGTCGACGCCGTGGGCGGCGTGGAGGCTTCGGTCGACGTCGACGTGGTCGCCGCGGACGGGGACGGCAACGAGTCGGTCGTCGTGCAGGCGGGCACCCAGCAGCTCGACGGGGCGGCCGCGGCCGCCTACGCGACCTACCTCGCCGAGGACGAGCCCGAGCAGGCGCGGCTGGCCCGCTTCGACGACGTGCTCACCGGGGTGATCGCCGCCCTTCCCGAGGACCCGTCCGGCGTCGGCGAAGCGCTGCAGGCGGCCGGCGAGGGCTCGTCGTCGACCCTCGACGGCGCCGGGCTGGCCCGGCGGCTGGGGGAGGTTCAGGCGGCGCAGTCGGCCGACGAGCTGGTCTCGGACGTGCTCCCCGTGACCGAGATCGACACCGGAGGGGGCTCGACGTCGTACGGCATCGACCTCGGCCAGGTGGCGGCGATGATGCGGGCGCGCTTCCCCGGGGTGCTGCAGAAGGACGCCGGGGGAGAGGTGCTGCGGGTGCTCGTCGAGAACGGCGTCGGGACGCCCGGGCTCGTCGAGGCTGCCCGCACCCACCTGGTCGACGACGGCTTCCGCTTCGTCAACGGGGGGAACGCGGCCGAGTTCGGCTTCGAGGAGAGCGCCGTGATCATCCCCGACGGGACCGAGAAGAGCGTGAGCCGGGGGCAGCGGGTAGCGGCGTCCCTCGGGCTGCCCGAGAGCTCGGTCACCACATCGGACCGGGGTCAGACCGTGGCCGACGTGATCGTCATCCTCGGCGCGGACTTCACGCCCGGGAAGCCGTGAGAAACTGTCCCGGTGAGTGTTTCCGACCGTGCCCTCGAGCTGGCCGTCGCCGCCGCTGAGGCGGCGTCGGAGAAGCTCGCCGACGACATCCTCGCGTTCGACGTGGGGGACCAGCTGGTCTTCACCGACGTGTTCGTCCTGTGCTCGGCGCCCAACGACCGCCAGGTCCGCGCCATCGTCGACGCCGTCGAGGAGCGCCTGCGCGGCCTCGGCGCCAAGCCGGTACGCCGAGAAGGCGAGCGCGAGGGCCGCTGGGTGCTGCTCGACTACATCGACGTGATCGTCCACGTCCAGCACGCTGAGGAGCGGATCTACTACTCGCTCGAGCGGATCTGGAAGGACTGCCCGACGGTCGAGCTGCCGGAGGAGATTCGCGGGCCCCGCTCGCGCCACGACTCCGACCGGTCCGCCGGGGCGGCGTCCTGACGGTCCCGGCCGCTGGTCGACCGGCCGCCGGCCGTCGGGTGGTGCTCTGGCGGCACGGCCAGACGCGGTGGAACATCGAGGACCGGTTCCAGGGCCACACCGACGTCGAGCTGGACGACACCGGCCGCGACCAGGCCGAGCGTGCCGCCCGGCTGCTCACGGCGCTGCGACCGCACGCGATCGCCTCCTCCGACCTGCGTCGGGCCGCCGAGACGGCCGAGGCTCTCTCCCGGCTCACCGGTGTCGAGGTGCAGGAGGACGAACGGCTGCGCGAGACGTACGGCGGCAGCTGGCAGGGCCTGACGGTCAGCGAGATCCGGGCGATGGACGCCGACGCGTACGCCATATGGCGGGCCGGTGCCGACGTCCCCGCCGGCGGCGCCGAGAGCCGCAGCGATGTGGCGGCTCGGGTGGCGCCGGCCGTCCTCGACGCGCTGGCGACCGTCCCGCCGGGGGAGACGCTCGTCGTGGTCACCCACGGCGGGTCGGCACGGGCCGCGATCGGTGCCCTGCTCGACCTCCCGATGGACCGGTGGGCGGTCGTGGGCGGCCTGTCGAACTGCTGCTGGTCGGTGCTGGAGGAGGTCGACCACGGCTGGCGCCTGGTCGAGCACAACGCCGGCAGCCTGCCCACGCCGGTGATGGGGGACGAGGAGTGACGGCACGCACCTCGGTCGGTGGCGAGGCGGCATCGGGGCGATTCGTCGGCGCTGTGCGGAGCCGTTAGACTCGTCGTCGCCCGCGGGAGCGGGTGGATGATCCGTGCTCGACGACGGGGCTGTGGCGCAGCTGGTAGCGCACCACACTGGCAGTGTGGGGGTCAGGGGTTCGAGTCCCCTCAGCTCCACCCGTTGTGACCTGGCCGTTCTCCCTCAGGGAGAGCGGCCAGGGTCGTTGGTGGTGGTGGTGGCGGGGTCGACATCCGCGCCGCGCTCGTCCAGGAGCGCCAGCAGGTCGGCGCGGTCGCCCGCCGCCGCGTCGCGATCGCGCCCTGCCCAGTCACGGTCGAGCCAGGCCTGGGGATCGGTCCGTGAGGGTGAACGCCGTTCGGCGGCCCGGTCGCGACGCTCGGCATCCCGGTCGCGGGCGTCTCCCCGCGCCAGCAGCGCCTGGAACCGTGCATCACGGCCCCGCTCATCGGCGACATCGCGACCCGATGCGACATGCAGCTCCGGGGCGTCGGTCCCGGTGGCCGCGCTGGCGGCTTCCGGGCTTGCTGTGACCTGGTCAACCATGGGGACCTCGATGCTCGGTCGTGCTCCCAGCGCCGAGGTCCGGGGCGTCTGAGGTTCAGGACAGGGTGCGTCCAACGTACTCCTTGATCCGGTCACACGTGGGTCCTGCGCGTTATCGCATCACCTGCCCTCATGATCCACGACCTGCCGATCTCCGCAGGCGTCGACTGCCCAGCGCTGGGTATGGTCGCCCGCGGAGCGTTGCTGCCCAGGACCCCGGTGGCCTCGTGTCATGAGGCAGTCGAAACCTTGGGGGTCCTCCGGTGTCGAGCTCGTTGAAGCCGCCCGTCGTCAGCGAGGCACCGTCCTTGCGCGGGGTGTCGGTCGTGCTGGCTGGCGGCCGGCTCGACGACACCGGCGCGGACCTGCAGCAGAACGTCCTGCAGGCTCTTGCCGACAGCCCCCGGGCAGTCCTCTGCGACCTGGGGGCGGTCACCGCGGGCAGCGACGCCGCGGTGCGTGACCTCGTGGCCGGTGTCGGGCAGCAGGTCCAGGACTGGCCCGCGGTGCCGATCGCGATCTCCTGCCTCGAAGCGGACCTGCGTCACCGGCTGCGCGAGGAACCTCTGAGCCGACTCCTGTCCGTGCGGGCGACGGCCCGTCTCGCGATGGACTCGGTGGCCGGCGCGGCCCGTCCGCCGAGCGCGCGGCTCGATCTCGATGCGGTGCCGGCGGCCAGCCGCCACGCCCGAGATCTGGCCAGACGGACGTTGCTCGACTGGGGCATGACTCAGCTCTTCGCCTCCGCCGCCCTGGTCGTGAGCGAGCTGGTGGCGAACGCCGTCGTGCACGCCGGGACTCCTTTGCGGGTCACGCTTGGCCGCCACGACGGTGCGGTCCGCCTCGCGGTGCGCGACGGGAGCCCCGAGCCGGTCCGCCGGAGGATGCCAGGGTTCGACCGGGAGAACGGTCGTGGGTTGTACCTCGTCGAGGCCTGCGCCCGGGCCTGGGGAGTGTTGCCGACCGTCCAGGGGGGCAAGGTCGTCTGGGTCGTCCTCGGCTCCTGACGCCGGCACTCGGTGGCTCGGTCCGTTCGGCCGTCCGGGGGTGCCGAACTGGGGCATTCCGCCATTTCGGCTGCCCCGGCCGGGTCGATCT
>DASVED010000002.1:0-6762 GCA_036380775.1 Actinomycetes bacterium | reverse complement strand
CCGGCGAGAGCGGGCAGCACGAGGCGCAACGAGATGAACGACAGGTCGGCGACGACGACGTCGACCGGCTCGCCGACCACGGCCGGGTCGAGGTCCCGGACGTTCGTGCGGTCCACCACGGTGACCCGCTCGTCGGACTGCAGCGACCAGGCCAGCTGGCCGTAGCCCACGTCCACGCAGACCACGCCGCTGGCGCCGCGCCGCAGCAGCACGTCGGTGAACCCGCCCGTGGACGCGCCGGCGTCGAGCGCTCTGCGGCCCGCGACCGAGAGCCCGTCCCCAGCGAAGTCGTCCAGAGCCCCGGCCAGCTTGTGGCCGCCACGGGAGACGTAGGTGTCCCCGGCCGGCTCCGCGACGACGATCGGCTCCGCCGGGGTCACCTGGGTCGCCGGCTTCAGCGACGTACGCCCCGGGACGCGCACCTGCCCCGCCGCCACCAGCCCGGCCGCCTGCTCGCGGGAGGCCGCGAGGCCCCGCCGCACGAGCTCGGCGTCCAGCCGGGCGCGCCGGGTCACGGCCGCGAGCCTCCGGCGCCTCCGCCGTCCGGTTCGCCGTCGCCGGCCGAGCTGGCTGGGTCGCCCGGGCTGGCTGGGCTGGCTGTGTCGGCCGGGCTGCCTGTGCCGCTCGTGTCGTCGGCCTGCGCCGCGGCGAGCGCGTCCTGGAGCACCCGGTGCACCTGCTCGTACACCTCGGCGTGCTCGGCCGGAGCGGTGTCCGCCAGCCGGGTCAGCTGCTCGAGCGCCTCCGCGACGCGGGGGTCCGCCACGTCAGGATGGGCCGACGCGACGTCCGGCGACTCGACGTCGGGCAGGTCGGCGGAGACATGGTCCTCCGGCTGCTCGGTCACGCGCTGCTCCCCGCCGCGCTCGTGGTCGCGGTCGCCTTCTTCGCCGTCGTCGTCGCCGACTTCTTCGCGGTCGTCTTCTTCGTCGCCGTCTTCTTCGTCGCCGTCTTCTTCGCGGTCGTCTTCTTCGCGGTCGTCTTCTTCGTCGCCGGCTTCTTCGCGGTCGCCTTCTTCCCGCCGGTGGCGCGAGCCCGCCGCAGGTCCTGCTCCAGCTCCTCGACCCGGCGCTCCAGCGACCGGGACCGCCGGGTCGACGCCTGCAGCTCCTGCGCGGAGACGAGTCCCAGTCGGGCCACCGACCGCTCCACCTCGGCCCGGACCAGGTTCACCAGCAGGTCCCGGTTGGCCTTGCTGGTGGCGAGCAGGTCCTCGGTGATCGTCCCCACCTGGGAGCGCACCGGCGCCGGGACGACGGCGCCGACACCGGCCTCTCCCTGGGCTACCAGGGCCCGTGCCGTCGCCAGGGCACGTGCCCGGGTGACGTCGGTGAGGCCGTTCGCCAGCTGGATGTACCCCCGCAGCCCGTCGAGCACCATGCCCGCCTCCGCTCTCGTCGCCGTCCCGACCCGAGGGTCGCGTCGCGCAGACGCTACCCCGCCGGGCCGCCCTCGCACGCTGCGGTAGCGTCGCGCCACGATCCGCCCGTGACCCGCGGTCGACCACCGCGCCGACACCAGGAGGGCCAACCCCGATGGCGACGACAGCGCAGTGCCGCACGGCGCTGGAGAACCTCGCCTCCCGGCTCCGTGAGGTCGATGAGGACGACCGCAAGCAGCACGCCTTCGACCGCAGCCTGAGCTGCCACGTCCCCGACCTCGCCGTGACCTTCTCCGGCGACCTGCGCGACGGGCACATCGTCGGCATCACCACCGACCCAGCGCCGAAGGCCCAGATCCGGATCACCGCCGCGAGCGACGACCTGGTGGCCCTCACCGAGGGCGATCTGAGCTTCGGCCAGGCCTGGTTGGCCGGTCGGGTCAAGGTGGAGGCGGGCGTCCGCGACCTCCTCAAGCTGCGCTCCATGCTCTAGGCGGCCCACGGGCCTCGGCGACGTTGCACACCGACACGCCGGACGACACGCCGGGCGACCGGTGAGTATCGTCGCCGAACCGCGATGGGGTGGGGCAGGCGTCCTACCAGCCCAGCCGCGCGAGCTGCGCCGCCGCAGCAGATTGCGACGGAGCGGCTCCCGGGCCACCGGCCCAGGCAGCGGCGCACAGCGCTCGCAGGCCGTCCAGCCGGTCCCCGGCGCCGTCCAGCTGGAGCTGCCCGTCGCCCCGGACAGCCGACCAGCCGCCGCACGACCAGCGACCGTCGCCGTCCGGGTGCACCCCGGGGTGGGCCTGGAGCAGCCCGTCGGACAGCCCCTCGGCGACGTACGTCGGACGCCACGGGACGGGCGCGAGCAGCAGGTCGAGCGGGCGGGCCACACCGGTCAGGACCAGCAGGCTGGGCACACCGGCGCGGTGGGCGCCCTCGATGTCGGTGTCGAGCCGGTCCCCCACCACGAGCGGGTCCCGCGCATCGGTCCGGCGCACGGCCTCGTCGTGCAGCGGCCGCTCCGGCTTGCCGGCAGCGACCGGACGCCGGCCGGTCACCCCGGCGATGACGTCCACCAGCGCCCCGTTGCCGGGTGCGATGCCGCGCGGTGTCGGGACCGTTGCGTCAAGGTTGCTCGCGTACCACGGGAGCCCGGCCGTCACGGCGTAGGTGCCTTCGGCCAGCAGGCGCCACCCCACGTCCGGGGAGAACCCCTGGACGACGGCCGCCGCACCGCTCGCCTCCGCGAGCGGTCGCAGCCCGTGCTCGGCGAGCGCGGCGCGGAGCCCCTCGCCGCCGACCACCAGGACCGGCGACCCGGCCGGCAGGTCGGCGGCGACGAGGGTGGCCACCGCCTGGGCGGACGTCACGACGTCGTCGGTGTCGGCCGGGATGCCGAGCGCGGTGAGGTGCCGGGCCACCGTCTCAGGGGTCCGCGCAGCGTTGTTCGTGACGTACGCGACCCGCATGCCGCACCGGCGGGCGTCCGCGATCGCCTCGGGCGCGCCGGGCACCGCGTCGGGGCCGATGTAGAGCACGCCGTCGAGGTCCAGCAGCCCGACGTCGTGCCGGGACGCGAGCGGTTCCGGACTCCCCTGCACCAGCGACGTCACGTCGGGCGCTCCTCCCCGGCGCCGGAGTCGCCAGGGTCGCCAGGGTCGCCAGTGCCGGTGCTCGAGCTCATCTCCCGGGCCCGCAGAGTCGCGCGGGCCTCGCGGAGGGCACGCTGGTACTCCGCACGCGTGGGACGCATCGCCGCGGCGAGGGCCAGCTGCTCCACCGCACCGGGCAGGTCGCCTACGCGCAGGCGAGACAGGCCGAGGCCGAAGCGGGCGTAGTCGTCGTCCGGTGTCGTCTCGACGAGCTCGCGGAAGAGGTCGTGCGCCTCGGGATAGCGGCCGGCGTCGAACGTGGCCCGCGCCAGCGCCTCGAGGATGCTGGCCGACGCCGGCTCCGCCGACCGGGCGTGCGCGAGAAGGGCAGCGGCCGCCTGCGCGTTGCCGCCCTCGAGCAGGTCGAGCCCGCGGACGAACCAGTCGTAGACCTCACCGGCCGGCACGCCGTCCGGTGCCTCCTGCTGCCCGCTCACACCTGTCCCCTCTCCCACCGGCGCGGTGGACGCCTCGACGTAGCATGCCCGCCATGCCCGCGACCGACAGCACGACCTCCGCTGCGCCGCCGCCCGGCGCCGCGTCCACGGCGGGGCTGGTCGTGCGACCCTTCCGCGGCCTGCGCTACGACCCGGCGCGGGTCAGCGACCTGGCCGCGGTGACGAGCCCGCCGTACGACGTCATCGACGCCGACAGCGCGGTGCACCTCGCCGAGCTGGACCCGCACAACGTCGTCCGGTTGATCCTGCCACGGCCGTCGGACGCCGCCCCAGGGGGCGAGGACGGCGACCGAGTCGGTGCGGCCGTCGGCGTCGGGACAGACTCGGGAGGCGGGCCGAGCCGGTACCTGCCGTCGCGTGCAGCGCTGGACGCGTGGCTGGCCGAAGGTGTGCTGGTGCGCGACCGCGAGCCCACGATCTACGTGTACGAGCAGTCGGCACCCGGCCTCGTGCAGCGCGGCCTGCTGGCCACCGTCGAGCTGCGCGACCCGGCCGACCGGGTGGTGCTCCCGCACGAGGACGTCATGCCCGGCCCCGTCGAGGACCGGCTGGACCTCATGCGCACCACGTCGGCGAACCTCGAGCCGATCCTGCTGGTCTACGACGGCGGGGAGGACACGGCTCGCGTCATCGACGAGGTGTGTGCGGGCGAGCCGCTGGTGGAGACCTCAGCCGAGGACGGTCTGCTCCAGCGCCTGTGGGCCATCACCGACACCGCGACCCAGGACCGGGTGGCTCGTGACCTTGCCCCGCGCCAGGCCCTGATCGCCGACGGTCACCACCGGTACGCGACCTACCGCCGGCTGCAGGCCGAGCACCAGGCTGCGGGAGACGGCCGAGGCGACTGGGACCTGGGGCTGGCCATGCTCGTCGACTCCACGACCCACCCGCTGCGGGTACAGGCGATCCACCGCGTCGTCGGGGGCCTCGGGTTCGCCGACGCCCTTGCCCGGCTCGGCTCCGTGTTCCGGGTGGACGACGCCGGTGGTGACCTGGAGACCGCTCTCGGGCGGCTGCAGGCGGCCGCCGGGCGGCACCCGTTCGTCCTCACCGACGGCAGGTCGTTCGCCTTGCTGGACGAGCCCGCCGCCGCGGAGGTCGAGGCGGCCATGCCGTCGGGCGCGCACTCCCCCGACTGGCGGGAGCTGGACGCCAGCGTGCTGCACGGGCTGATCCTGGACCGGCTCTGGGCCGTGGACGACGCAGGCGGTCGGACGGCGTACCTGCACGACGCCCCGTCCGCCGTGCGGGCGGCGCAGCGAGCCGATGGCGTGGCCGTGCTGATGCGTCCGGTCACGGTCGATGTCGTGCGGACGCTCGCGGCCCGCGGCGAGCGGATGCCCCGGAAGTCCACGAGCTTCGGTCCCAAGCCGCGCACCGGGCTCGTCCTGCGCCTGCTCGACCGCTGACGACGTCGCGCGAGCGGCGGCCGGTCACCGCGCCGGGACCCGGCGCACCGTCAGCACCTCGACCTCGCTGCGGCTGGCCGCCCCCGAGCCGGTGCGCCAGAACCGCCTGCGCAGGGCACCCCGGACCTCCAGGACGTCACCCGCCTCGGCCCTGGACAGCGTGCGCTGGACGTCCTTGCGCCAGGCGGCGCAGTCGAGGGTGTCGACCGTGGGCGCGCGAGCGGTCGTCCCCGCGGCGCCGCGGCGAGACCCCCGGCGCGCCGCGACGCCGCGGTCGACGACCAGGCGGAAGGACACGAGCAGGTCGCCGCTTGGCAGCTCGCGGTGCACCGGCTCGACCGCCAACCGGCCGACCAGCCGGATCTCGTTGACGTGCTCGACCGGATCGTCGTCGGGGCTGCGACCGGCGGCCACTCCGTCCTCCTCGGGAGCCGGGCGGGACCTCGCTGGCCCCGCGACTGGCTCGAGCCTGGCGCCTCGCCGGCCGCGGGAGGTCCTGGCCAGCACGGTCTGTGGACGCGACGGGGCGGCGCCGGTCCTGTGGACACCCGACGTGGCCGGGGACGTGGGGTCAGGCGTCGTTCTCGGTGACGAAACGCACTCCGCCGAGCTCGGCGAGACGCTCAGCGGCGTCCGTCTCACCGTCCTCGTCAGCGTCGGCAGCGTGCTGCAGCCACTCGAGCGCCTCGTCCGGCCGGCCCGCCTCGTCGAGTGCCTCGGCATAGGCGTAGAACAGCCGCGCCGACCAGGCCCGGCGGCGGTCCGGCCGCAGCTCCGGGCCCTGCAGCAGCAGCACGGCGGCGTCCGGCTGGCCCATGTCCCGCCGCGCTCCCGAGGCCACGATGAGCATCTCGGCCTGCCCGAGGCCGTCCAGGCCCCGGACCTCCGGGATGGTGCTCATCGCCAAGGCCCGCTCCGGGCGACCCAACCCGCGCTCGCAGTCGGCCATCACCGGCAGCAGGCTCTGGTCGCCGCTGATCCGGCGGGCGGCGCGCAGCTCGGCGAGGGCCTCGGCGTACCGCCCGGTGTGGTACGCGGCGAGGCCGGCGGCCTCCCGAACGGCGGCGACCCGGCCCGCGCGCTCCCGGGCGGCGACGGCATGGCTGTACGCGGTCTCGGGGTCGTCGTCCAGCAACCGACCGGCCATCACCAGGTGTCGGGAGACGGCCTCGGCGTTCAGCTTGGCCAGCGAGGCGAGCTCGGCGCGCACGCCGCGGTCCAGCTCGGCGCCGGTGACGTCGTCCGGCAGCGGGGGCTCGGCGGACCGGGGTGGGCGGGCGGCTCGCCCCGCCGACCCGGGCGGTCGTGCCGCCCGCCGACCGGGTCGGTCGTTCTCGCTCACGGGTCGGGTCCCTTCCCCACGTCGGCCTGTTCAGTCACCGGGCACCGGCACAGTGCCCGGACATGCATCAAGGGCCACCCCGAACGGAGTGACCCTTGATGAAAGAATGTCCGGCGGCGTCCTACTCTCCCACGCGGTCCCCCGCGCAGTACCATCGGCCCTGAGAGGCTTAGCTTCCGGGTTCGGAATGGAGCCGGGCGTTTCCCTCTCGGTATGGCCGCCGAAACTCTATGGAGATGTCAGGGTCGTTTCCCGACCGCATCTCGGGAACCGCACAGTGGACGCGTAGCAACTTGTATCCTGCTTTCCCGCAGGACGGGAAAACGAAGAATGTGGTCAAGTCCTCGGCCTATTAGTACCGGTCAGCTCCATGCATTGCTGCACTTCCACCTCCGGCCTATCAACCCAGTCGTCTACTGGGGGCCTTACCAGGTTAACCCTGTGGGAGACCTCATCTTGAAGCGAGCTTCCCGCTTAGATGCTTTCAGCGGTTATCCCTTCCGAACGTAGCCAACCA
>DASVED010000001.1:0-3379 GCA_036380775.1 Actinomycetes bacterium | reverse complement strand
CGAGCTGGGCGCCGGGCGGCTCGCCGTCGTGACCGCGGCCGGTCAGGACGCCGCGCTGCGGGAGGCCCTGCTCGCGGAGCTGCCGCCGGGCACGGTCGGGCAGGGCCGGACGACGCTGGACAGCCCCGTCTCGGTGCTTCCCGTCAACGGCGTGTAGGGCCTGGAGTTCGACGTCGTCGTGGTGGTGGAGCCCGCCGAGGTCCTGGCCGGCTCGGCCCGGGGTGCCAACGACCTCTACGTCGCCCTGACCCGCCCGACCCAGCACCTGCTGGTCCTGCACTCCGGCGACCTGCCTGCCGGCATGGAGGACCTCGTCCCGGTGTGACGATCAGTCAGCGGCTGCACCCCGGCGGACCACGTGCCTGGCCTCCCTGCCGCCACCGTGCCCCCGGGCCGAATAGCGCGTCAAGCAGACGCAGCGTCGGTCCGGTCTGGCTGGACCGGTGTGCCCGGGCCGGATCCGTTGACGATTGCCCGGGTAGAGCGGGCCGTCCGCACACCCGATCCGGCAGGGACGCACCGCGAGGGCTCACAGCGCTTCCGCGGAAACGTCTGCGCAGCCGCTCCCCTCAGACGGTGATGACCGCCTTGCCCCGGGCGTGCCCCTCCTCGACGTACCTGATGGCCTTCGGGACCTCGCTGAGCGGGAACGTCCGGTCGATGACCGGCGTGACCTTCCCGGCGTCGATGAGCTCGGTGAGGGCGAGCATGTCCTCGTAGTTCTCCGACGGGACCTGAAGGGTCAGCTTCTGGCCGACGAAGGGGGACAGCAGGACGGCCCGGAGCTGCCGGCCGAGTCCGCCGAGCCAGCGTCCGCCGCCCTCGCCACCGACTATGACGAGCGTCCCCGTCGGGGAGAGAGCACGCCGCAGTCGCGACACCGACGAGTTGCCGCCGATGTCGATGACGAGGTCGTAGTGGTGCCGGCCGTCGGCGAAGTCGTCCCGGGTGTAGTCGATGACGTGATCGGCGCCGATGGAGCGGACCAGGTCGGTCTTGGTCGTGCTGGACACCCCGGTGACCTCGGCGCCGAACGCCTTGGCGATCTGCACCGCGTAGGTCCCGACACCGCCGGATGCTCCGATCACCAGCACCTTCTGGTCCGCCGCGACCCGGCCCTTGTCGCGCAGGGCCTGCAGTGCGGTGATGCCGGAGATGGCGACCGCTGCCGCCTGCTCGAAGGTGAGGTTCACCGGCTTGGGCACCAGCTTGTCCTCGGGCGCGCGGGCGTACTCGGCGTATGCGCCCTTGCCGATCCCGAGGACCTCGTCGCCGGGCTGGAACCGGGTCACGTCCTTGCCGACCGCTTCCACGACCCCGGCGAGGTCCATGCCGGGGACGGGGGTCTTCGGCGCGCGCAGGCCGTAGCCGGCGAGGCGGATCGGGTACGCCAGGCCGGTCATCAGGTGCCAGACGCCCCGATCCACCCCGGCCGCGCGCACGCGGACCAGCACCTCGTTGTCGGCGATCTCGGGCCGGTCGATGTCCCGGAGCTGGAGAACATCCGTCGAGCCGTAGGTGTCCTGGACGATCGCCTTCATGAGCCGTCTCCTCGCTGGGGCGACCGGTCCGACCGGTGCCGTAGGTGGTGCTTACGTTGTACGCTTACTGTGTAAGGTACACCCATCCGGCCGGCCCGTCCAGCCCTGCGAGCCGGCTACTGCGGCTGGCCGATGTTGACCATCCAGGGGACGCCGAACCGGTCCGTGCACTGGCCGAACTCGTCGCCCCACATCTGCTTCTCCAAGGGCGTCGCGACCGTGCCGCCGTCGGACAGCTTGTCCCAGTAGCCGCGGAGCTCGTCGCCGTCGTCGCCGCTGAGGCTGACCGTGATGTTCGTGCCGGGCGTGTGCTCCATCCCCGGCGGGGTGTCGGCCCCCATCAGGGTGAAGCCACGGTCGGTCTCGAGCTGGCCGTGCATGATCTTGTCGGCGATCGGGCTGTCCTTCTCCCCGTACTCGCCGAACGTGTTCAGGGTCAAGGTGCCACCGAAGACGCTCTTGTAGAACTCCAAGGCATCGCGCGCGTTGTCGCTGAAGCTGATGTAGGGGTTGAGTCGAGAGGTCACCAGTCCTCCTCGGTCGTGACGAGCAGTTGGCCGCTCGACACTAGCCGTCAGTCGCGGGCAGGGGGGCGACGGAGGCGGGCCCGGGCGGTCCGCACCGGGCGCGCCAGCGTCGGCCGGTCGGCCACCGGCCGGGCCAACCCGGACGGGGTGGGCCAGGACCGCCGCAGCTCGGCCCGGGCGTCGCTGTCGACGTCGCGCAGCAACCGGTCGATGTGCGAGGCCAGCGCGCCGTGCAGGCTCCACTGGTCCTCGCCCAGCCGCTCCTCGCGGCGGAGCAGCTGGGCCAGCCGGTGCCGGTCCTCCCACGCGGCGGCCAGCGCCTCCCTCAGGCGCTGGTCGTCCGGCCCCGCACCCATCACCTCGGAGCCGACGACCCGGCCGTATGCCCCGACGGCGTCCGCCACGTCGGCGAGCAGGTCCGACAGCGCCTCCCGGACGTCGACCCCGTACGTGGCCTCCGGACCGTCAGCCCCCGCGAGGTCGGCGAGCGACCGGCACACCCCGCGAAGCGAGACCGATGCCCTCTCCAGCGCGTCGAGGCCGGACCGCAGGCTCTCCCGGGCGTGCGGCCGGCGCAGCCCGCGGGGGTTGAGGCGCAGGCTCGTCGCGGCCTGCTCCAGGGCCCGGTCCGCGCGCAGGATCTCCTGGCCCAGGCCCCTGGCCTCGTCGAGCCACCGCAGGGACTGCTCGCGGCTGTACTCCTCCCTGACCTCCGCCGAGACGCGGCGCAGCACCTCGGCGGTCCTCCCGGCCAGGTTCTGCACGGCGTCCGAGGCCGACCGCACGTAGAGCGGTGGCGCGATGGCGGCACCCACGAGCACCCCCACGACCGCGCCGATCATCGTCTCGACGACCCGGCCGGTCGCCGCCGAGTCGGCGCCGCCGACGGCGAGCACCAGCATCGCGCTGATCGGCACCTCGGCGACCTCGGCGCCCAGGCGGAGCAGCCGGCCGAGCACCAGGGAGCCGGCGACGGCGATCCCCAGGCTCCACCAGGTCAGGCCGACCCAGGTGGAGATGCCGACCGCGACCAGCACGCCCGCGAGAACGCTGACCACCCGCCGCAGCCCGGTCCGCAACGTGTCGTAGAGCGTGAGCTGCACGACGAGCAGCGCGCTCAGGGGCGCCAGCACCGGGTGCGGGTTGTCCGAGAGCGGCAACGCCACGAGGTACGCCGAGACCGCCGCGACCGTCGTCTTGAGGGTGCGCACGCCCCGAAGGCGCACCCGGCCGTCCCCGGTGACGAGGAACGACGGGACCCGCACGGGGCCACTCTGGCACGACGCCGGCCGTCAGCCGGCGTGCCTCCAG